>JALYIF010000403.1 GCA_030775925.1 Vulcanimicrobiota bacterium
GCACTGGACCGTCCGGGAGGAAGCCGCCGCGCCCGGCAAACCATGGGGCATGACCGCGGTCGGCGATGAGCTGCGCGTGCTGTGCGGTGAGGGCGACGACGACCACCGCAACATCCGCCGGTTCGTACCCGGTCACGGTTTTAAATCCGAATCAATACCCTGCCCCGATGATACTGGTTCGCAGCTTGGCTACGACGGCGCCCATCTCTTTGTCAGCCAGTGGTACAACAAACAGATACACATGCTAGACCAATCCGGCAAGACGCTGCGCACGATCGGCAGCCCGCGCGGAATCTGCGGGCAAGTTATCGTTGGCGATTCGTTCTATTTGCTGACCACCGACGATGAAGAGCGCGGCGACTACTTCATCACGCGCATCGAAGGCGCGCCCGGCGCGGAGCAAGCGCAAGATCTCGCTCGCATGCCCTTTGCGGGCCGAGCACTCGCGCACGACGGCCGCAAGTTCTGGACAAATCATCGGGAGAATAACGAAATTGTGGCGTTTAGCTTCCCGTAGCGTTTAGAGCGCCACTACGACAGAACTCCGCTATCCGTGTAAGTCCGTCATGCACCAGCTCGAGGGGTGCAACCCAGCTCAGGCGCAACCAACCTTCAAACGATGCTCCAAAAGCGACGCCCGGGATTGCGATGACGTCGTACTGATCGGCGAGGGTATGCGCGGCAGTGAGCGAGTCGATGCCCGCCGGGAGCGCCACACACGCATAAAAACTTCCCTCGGGTTGAATGAATCGCAGACCACTAGCAATCAGGCTTTCATTCACGCCGAGGGCTTGCTCGCGATACCAACCCGCGTGCTCTTGCAAGCCGCCGGGAGTCTTAAAAATTTCCAACGCAACGCGCTGCGCAAATGTGCTCGCGCACGATGTCACCCACGCGTGTGCCTTGACGATTGCGGGCGCGATCTCTTTGGGCGCAAGGGACCATCCGAGCCGCAATCCGGTCAGCGCATTGCTTTTTGAAAGCGAGTTGGTAACGATCGTGTGGGGATAGCTTTTTGCAAAAGCTCCGGGGTTCGCGCAATAGGTTTGCTCGCGATAGATTTCATCGTGAAGAACATAAATCGGCTCGCCGGGGCGAGCGAGGAGCGCCTTGCTAAGTTTTTCAACGGTATCGTGGCTGACCACCCGAGCGGTGGGATTGCACGGCGAGCAAATGACGATCAGCCGCGTGCGATCGGTGATTGCCTCGAGAATACGATCGGCATCGAATGCGAAATCTTCCTGCGGATCCATGGCCACGCTGCGCACAACGACGCCTTCCAACTTGCCCATTTTCGCGTACGCCGGAAATGCCGGCTCAACCACAAGCATTTCATCTTGGCGCGGATCGAGCAATGTTTTTATAACGACATACACAGCTTCTTGGGAACCGGTCGTAACACAAACATTATCTGGATGCGCGTGATTCGGGTAGGCATAGTGCGCGCTAATCGCTTCTCGCAGTGCCAATTCTCCGGCATTGACGGTATAACGCAAACCGTGCTGAGCTGTCTCTTCCACGGCGGCCGTCCAGAAATGCATCGACGGCTTGAGCGAGGGTTCCCCCAAGCCGAGATCGATCGATCCCGGTTTCTTTTTGGATGCAATTTCGCGAATGAGCGAGCCGCCGATTTCCTGGACGCGCGGATTCATCTAAACAGCTACCTCAAAGTCTCGAAGGGCCGCGTTAAGCGACGTCTTGCGATCGGTCGCTTCAGAGCGCGTGCCGATGATCAGAGCACACGGCGTTCCAAATTCGCCGGCCGGAAATTTTTTGGGCATCGAGCCGGGAATGACCACGGCGCGAGCCGGAATCCGCCCTTTGGTGATTACGGCCTGCGCGCCACGCACATCCACAATGGGCGTGCTTGCGGTCAGCACGACACCCGCGCCTAGTACGGCCTCACGATCAACCCGAACGCCCTCCACGACAATACAGCGCGACCCGACGAATGCGCCGTCTTCAATGATGACGGGCTGCGCCTGCGCGGGTTCGAGCACCCCGCCGACGCCAACGCCGCCCGAGAGGTGAACGTTGTTGCCAATTTGCGCGCAAGACCCCACGGTTGCCCACGTATCCACCATCGAATTTTGGCCGACATAGGCTCCAATATTCACATACCCGGGCATCAGGATCGTCCCTTTGCCCAGAAACGACCCATACCGCGCAACACCGGGAGGCACGCAGCGCACACCGAGCACATCGTAATTATTCTTCACGCGGATCTTATCGTAGAACACCAGGCCCGACCCGCCCGGGTTGTTGTTGATCCACTGATTTTCTTGGCGCTGGAAATAGAGCAAAATCGCCTGTTTAATCCATGCATTGGTGTGCCAGTCCTCGCCAAGCGGTTCGGCGACGCGAAGTTCGCCGCGGTCAAGAAGGTCGATGATGTCATCGATGACTTTCCCGGCTGATGATTTGAGTTCTGTCCGGTCCTCATGCAATGCGCCGACCGCTGCGATCATTTCATCCCGATTCATGTCCGGCTCCGGTTAGGCGGCAGTGCGGCGCAATCCCCGTCGACTGCCGGTAAGAGATTGGCCGTCCTGCGCGAATCCTATCGGCCCTTTCAAAATAAGGAGTGCCGCTTTGCCCAACACCCCCGACGACGACAAACGCATCAATGCGATTCGCATGCTCTCCATCGACGGGGTCCAAAAGGCGAACTCCGGGCACCCGGGACTTCCGCTTGGGGCGGCGGCATTCGCCTACACGCTCTGGACCCGCCATCTCCGTTTCAATCCGGCCGACCCGCAGTGGTTTAACCGCGACCGGTTCGTGCTCTCCGCTGGCCATGGCTCGATGCTGCTGTACTCCTTGCTGTATTTGACCGGGTATGACGTCTCACTCGACGATTTAAAATCGTTCCGCCAGCTCGGTAGCAAGACCCCAGGCCATCCTGAGTACTTTCACACGCCCGGCATCGAGGTCACCACGGGACCGCTCGGCCAGGGTTTCGCAAATGCGGTCGGCCTCGCCATGGCAGAAGCCCATCTCGCGGCTACCTATAATAAAGATGAAAAGGTGGTCGATCACTTCACGTACTGCCTGGCCGGCGACGGCGACTTGATGGAGGGAATATCCCATGAGGCCGCATCACTTGCAGGCCACCTCAAATTAGGCAAACTCATCGTCCTTTACGATGACAATAAGACATCACTGGCGGGGCCAACCGACCTCTCGTTTACCGACGACCACATTGAACGCTTCCGCGCGTATGGGTGGCACACCGAACTGGTCGATGTACACCACGGAAACGATGTGGAGACAATCGACCGCGCGATACGAACGGCAAAATCACAGCCCGATGCTCCAACGCTCATTGCAATCCGGACCCACATCGGCTACGGCTCACCGCGGCAAGACAGCTTCACCTCGCATGGCGAGCCGCTCGGGCCCGACGGTGTCAAAGCGACCAAGGAAAAACTGGGATGGCCGCTTGAGCCGACGTTTTTCGTCCCTGACGACGTCTTGAAATTCTTTCGCGACACTGGGTCCAAAGGCGCTGGGCTGCAAGCTGCCTGGAATGCAACGTACGCAGAGTGGAAAGCCGGCTATGCCGACTTAGCCGCCCAACTAAGCCGCATGATCGAGGGAACGCTTCCCGACTCACTTGCATGGCCGGCGTTTACGGCCGAAAACGGTTCGATTGCTACACGCGATGCCGGTGGCATGGTGATGAACGCGATCGCAGCCGCGCTACCCGAGCTGGTCGGCGGATCGGCAGATCTGGATCCCTCCACCAAGACCTACCTGAAAGGGTTCGGCGATTTTCAAGCGGGCACGTATGCGGGCCGTAACATTCACTATGGCGTTCGGGAACACGGAATGGCCGGTATCAACAACGGCATTGCGTTGCACGGGGCGCTCTTGCCGTTCGGCGCCACCTTCTTCAACTTCATCGACTACATGAAAGGATCGATGCGCCTTTCCGCGCTCAATAAAGTGCGGTGCATTTATGTCCTCACACACGATTCGGTCTTTTTGGGTGAAGATGGCCCAACGCATCAACCGATCGAACAGTTGGCCACACTTCGCGCGACCCCGAACATGATGGTCGTGCGGCCCGCAGACGCTTTAGAAACACTCGAAGCGTGGAAACTGATGATCCAGCCCAAGTCCGGGCCATGGGCACTCGTTTTGACTCGGCAAAAGCTTCCGTTTTTAGGCGCGCGCAACGCGAACGTCGCCCAGGGTGCGTACGTCTTGGTGGACTGCGAGGGAACGCCGGACCTCATCTTCGTCGCGACGGGTTCCGAAGTGAGCCTCGCACGCGATGCCGCAAAGCTTCTCTCAGATCGTGGAACCAAAACA
>JALYIF010000404.1 GCA_030775925.1 Vulcanimicrobiota bacterium
GCGGTTGCGTGCGTGTCATCGGCCGCGCGCAGAGAGTTTACGGTCGCGTGCGCGCAGTCGAATTGCAAACTGCCCTCGGTGGCGGCGAGATGAAGCGCGCTGTGCTGCCCGCCGAAGTCGCCTTGAAGCCAGTCCGGAATGCCCGTGATTGCGACATTGTTAAAGGCGCGAGCCCAACGGTCCACGGTAAACAAGAGTTCGTTGTTTTCTTTCACAAGATAGCCGCGCACGACAAAGGCTCCCGTGGGATCTTGCATGGAGATGCGTTTCGAAAGCCCGATTGTGCCACTGGAATCCGCCAGTTCCATCAGCGTGCCTTTGCTACGGAGTGTGCCGGAGATGGTTGCGGCCGAATTCAGCGGCAATTTGCGCGCTGCGGCAATCGGTAGCGGAATTGCAAAGCGGATCGGCAGCTCGACGAAGGGCCGGTATTTCCCGTCGACGAGTGTGATTCGTGCGATGTAATTGCCCGCGGCGAGGCTGCGACCGTCCGCGAGTTCATCCCAATAGTGCACGACCAGTGTGGTTTTACCCGGAGCAAAGATGAACGATCGCAGCACCTGCGCCGAAGCGTGAACCGCGCTCCAGCGCCATACTTCTTTGCCGCCGGAAGCGATCGCGATATCATACGTGTCGGCGGTTGGAAAATGTGCGGTTACCGGTTGTTTTCCTGAATTGATAACAACGATGGTGATGCCCACGGGATCGAGCAGGTCGAGCGATGCGCGCTTGAGATCTGCATGGAGGCTCAAGGGGCCGGTCGCGCCGGTCAATGCAAACAGCAGGCTACAGCAGAGCAAGAGGTGCTTCATGATTTTCCATTCCGTAAGACGCGCCCAGGCCTTGCGTTCGTGAATTCACCGTCCGCAATGACGGCGCGACCGTTTACAAACACGTGGTCGATGCCAACTGGTAACGAGTAGGGTTGCTCGTATGTTGCCGTATCCGCGATCGTCTCTTCCTGGAAAACCACGAGGTCTGCATAGGTGCCGATTTCGAGCGTGCCCCGGCCGGCTAACCCAAAGGCATGGGCCGGAATTGAAGTCATGCGCTTGACTGCTTGTTCGAGATCGAGCGTGCCGCGGCCACGCACGAAGCGCCCAAAGATGCGCGGAAACGTGCCGAAGGTGCGCGGGTGGGGCACTCCGCGCGCCGTAACGCCGCTGAGCGCTCGTGCTGAGGCATCGCTGCCGATGCATACGAAGTCCGCCGAGAGTACCGTCGCGACGTCGTCTTCGCACATTGTAAAAAACACCGCTTCTACCTCGAGCTGTTCTTCTGCCAGTAGTCGAATCGCGGCGTGCGCTATGGGGAGGTTCCACGCAGCGGCGATCTCGTCCATGCGCATGCCGGCTAGCTGCGCGTTTCGCTGCGATCCGACGGAAGTGATCAAAATGTCATTCCAATCGGACCTTGAGCGAAGCGAGAGCGCAAGCCCTATGGCCGTTGCGGTTTCGGGATCGCGAAGCCGGTCGAGCGTCGCTTGCGTGCCGCCATAGCGAACGTCGTCGGGTAGAATCGTGGCAAGTTCGGTCCAGCTGGCGATGTATGGATATACGTCCGCATGCACGCGCTGCCCGCGAGTTCGTGCACGATCGATCATCTCGAGCGATCGCTGCACTTTCCCCCAATTCGCTTTGCCTTGCGCTTTATGGTGCGAACATTGGACCGACACATCGGCATGTTGTCCAATCAACAGCGCTTCTTCAATTGCTTCGAGCAACGTATCGCCCTCGTTGCGAATGTGCGAAGCGTAGATTGGAGCGCCCGATTCCCGGGCCGCAATCGACATTTGCGTGAGTTCGGCGATGTCGGCGTACTGCGAGGGCGGATAGATCAATCCACTGGACACGCCGAGCGCGCCATGTTCGCATGCTTGCCGCACAAGACGCTGCTGAGCAGCAATCTCATCAGATTCTAATTTGGATTCGCTCTCTCCAGCCACAAGTAAGCGGGTCGTGCCTAGTCCGACTAGCGAAGCCACGTTAAGCGCAACACCGTGATGTTCGACAAGTTGGAAAAACTCGTCCAATGAGCGCCAGTCAACATCGATATCATAGTGCCGCGCCGAGCGTCGCATCTTCTCGAGTGAGATACCGCCAAGCGGGGCGGGCGATATCCCGCAGTTGCCACCAATCTCTGTGGTCACGCCTTGAGCGATCTTTCCATCGCAGCGCGGCAAGGCCAACCACAGTTCATCACTATGCGAATGTACGTCGATAAAACCCGGGGAGAGAATTCGCCCAGTACAATCGATCCTGGATACCGCATCCCGTTCGTGCAAATCGCCGATGAGCGCGACGCGATCGTCGACTAAGCCAACATCCGTCGTATAGCGTTTGCGACCGGTGCCGTCAATAATCGACGCGTTTTCCAGAATCGTAGAGATCAAGATCGTGCCTCCTCCGTTTAACAAGCTAGCGATTGGGTAATTAGGTTTGAGCACGAAAAACACTTATCGAGGTGGTACAGAGCATGGCAACGCAAGATCAGAACCCGAGCCCAGTCGGTGGCGGAATGACTGTCAAAGAAGCAGGCAAGCGTGGCGGCGACCGCGTGAAGGCCAAATATGGCTCCGAATTTTACGAAGCGATCGGCCGTAAGGGCGGAGAGGCCTCGAAAGAAAAATATGGCCCCTCATTTTACGAAGAAATTGGCCAAAAGGGCGGGCAAAAACTTAAACGCAAGTCCTAGGAAGGTCTGGAGAAGAGCTTCCTTTGCTGTAGACCTGGGGTAGTATGTCTTCCAAATCCAAAGATCAACCGGAAAAGGCCAGCGGTGGCGAGATGTCGGTCCGCGAGGCTGGCAAAAAGGGCGGCAATACCGTCCGGGACCGCTACGGGTCTGGTTTTTACGAGGAGATCGGGCGCAAGGGCGGTCAGGCAACTCGCGAGCGCCACGGGGCCGAATTCTATGAAACGATCGGGCAAAAGGGCGGCAAAGTCGTCAAAGAAAAGTATGGCGCGACGTTTTACGAGGAAATCGGCCACAAGGGCGGTCAGAAAGTCAAAAAGCTGATCGCCGATGCCAAAAAGAAAATCGAAGACGACGCGGCTAAAGGCAAGATTTAAGTACACGCTCCGCGCCGCAGTAACCGTCGCGCCTCTGCAAAGATGCGCGGCGGTTTTACATTTCCGTCCGCTTGTAGCGTCATAAGTAAGCGGCCTGGCGTCGTCCACATAACCCCATCCGGTTTAAAGGGCGTCAGCGTACAGGGGGTCGACGCGAGCTCGGTATCTCCAACGTTAAGATGCGTTGTGTGCAGCGGCCACTCAGAGAGTGCGAGCGCATGCCCGTTTACGGCATATTCAAAGGCAATCCCGCGGTTCGCGCGTTCATCCTTGTCGCGTGCCCCCACGGGTGCAATCAGCGCCACATCGACGATTTGTAGCGATGGAATATACGGATGGAAGGCGATCCCGCGGATGGCCGCCTCCAGTGGCATGGAGATGCCGCGCTTGGAGACTAGGGAGTCCGGAGTGGGAGAGGGTTCGGGGGTACGATGCGCTCGCGAGGTAAGCGAGCTGATAACCGAACAAGCCGGCGTGGTAAACGCCAGCGCCACCACCGCCGCGAAGGCTAAGATGCGCACGCGCTGGACTATTCTCGCCCCGACCTGGAAGTCCGGTTTGGGTCGGACCCGAAGCTAAACGCTGAGCCGCCCGCCGATTTTTCCCAGATGAATCGCCCCGGTTTGAACATTGAAGGTCATACTCTGAACCGTCATCGTTGCATCACCGGTCTTAATCACGCTGGGGTGACTTAGGGTCACAATTTTGGTGGCATTCGTCCAAACCACCAGATCGGTGTCGAATGCGCGAGTGAGGCCAGCTTTGACCTGCGTAATATGTACGTCGCCGGTTGCGGTGAAATCGTCGCTGATTGTGTTGACTGAAACGTGTTTGGCGGACAGCGTAATATACGGTTTGCCCTGGCGATACAATACACCATTGTGAATACCGTCGATCTCCGCTAGAGATCCATCCGGCGAGGTTTGCGCGTGATCGTAGTAAAGCGACCACGATTTGTTGGACATATGATGGGCGGTAACACCGCCGGAGCCAAGGACCACGGGTTGCGTGCCGGGAGGTGGTGGTAAATCGCGCCCTGATAGAATGACACCCTCGGCAACAATTGCAACGGCCGCAAACGCCGTAACGACCCAAAATGTTTTCCAGGGCTTACGCATCGCGCCTCCGGTATGCGATGACGGTAAGATACAGCGCGATGAGGAGTAGCATCACCGGTGTTGGCCCGATTCGCGCAAAGAGTGAACCGGGCGGCAGCCCAACCATGCCAAGAACAACGGCTTGCCGGTCCAAATCGGTATGTTCAACGTAACGGCCATCGGGCGCGATTATTCCGGAGATACCGGTGGAAGCAGCGCGGACGAGCCACTCGCCCGTTTCAATCGCTCGCATTTGGGCGATCTGAGAATGTTGATAGGGGCCAGAAGATTCCCCAAACCATGCATCGTCGGTTGACACGACCAGAATCTCTGCACCATTGCGCACTTGCGCGTGCGCTAGGTCCGAGAAGGCTGATTCCCAGCAAATCAATGGAGCGAAGCGCACTCCTCCGGCGTCATATACGCCGTCAACGGTTCCGGTTCCAAATCCAGTAATTAAGTTCGTATACGGAAGCCAGCTTAAATACGCTTTGGCCGGAAATGATTCCGCAAACGGCACCATTTGGCGCTTGTCGTAAACCGCGGTGAGAAGGCCGTGCGGGCTGTAGACATACGATGCGTTGTAGTACTGTCCATCATGCGCATCCAGACTACCGGTGACGAGCGTAGTGTTGAGCGAACGTGCAAGTGATGCAAGTCGCTTGGAAAGCGCGACGTTATACGGGCGGGTTATATCGTCAAGTGTTGTGGTCATCACCGTTTCTGGCCAGACGACCAATTGCGGCTGATACGACCGGGCTTTTTCGGTAAGCGCAACGTACCGGTCGGCGGCGACGTGCAGCGCTGCCGGGCTCCAGCTCTTTTCCGATTGCGGAATGTTACCCTGAATGGCGGCGACGCGAATGCTTGCAGGCGGTGCCTGCCGTGCCGGCCACGCAAGAAAACAGAGGCACCAGACGGCGGCGAGGGATCCAACCGCGATCAGCAATTCGCGATTTTTTCCGCGCACAATGGCTTGGGCCAAGAACGCACCAAGCACGCAAATTACAAACGTTACTCCGTAGGTGCCGCCATAAGCGGCAAACAATCCGAGCGGTGTATCGGCTTGCGTATATCCTAATTGGCCGAACGGGACACCGACAACGCCGATTGAGCGTACCCACTCCATGATTGTAAATGCCGCCGCGGCCGCGAGGGGTGCGAACGCAGCAGGGGCTCGCTTAAATGCAAGTGCTGCCAGGGCCGCCGCAGCGCCAACATACAATCCTTCGACGAGTGCCGGGATGATGACAATTAAAAACGCAAAGTTACCCACGAATGCGCCAACGGTGAAGCCGAACCATGAAAACGTGATGCAAAAAAAGATGGTCCCAGCGAACCATCCCGTCCAGAATGCGCGTTTCCAGGAGAGGCGTTGCCAGAGCCAGAACAGGCCCGCCGCTCCAACCGGTGCAAGCCAAGCAGCATTGAATTTCGGAAACGCGAGCGCCAATGCACATG
>JALYIF010000405.1 GCA_030775925.1 Vulcanimicrobiota bacterium
GGGTAAGGCCGATCGGCGCTCCGGCGTCCGCTTTTGAAGTGGTTGCAAAAACCGCCCCGACACCAATGTAATCCGCTCCAAGCGCTTGCGCTTGTTGTGCTTCCTCAACCGTGCCGCAAGAAAGGCCGAGGAGCCGGCTTCCCAGCTGTGAACGAATCCCCAACAACTCTTTCGCGCTCGCATCTTCGGGGCCTAAATGCACGCCATCGGCGCCGACCGTGATCGCCGTTTGCCAATCATCATTGATGAAGTAGAGTGCTTGGTAGTCCGCGGTCAAATCGCGCAGCGCCCGTGCGTGACCGAGCACAACGCCAGACTTAGCACGATATTGAATGATCCCGACACCGCCTTGCATGAGTGCCTCCGCTAACCTCACCGGATTCGGTTCTCCCTCATTGATGATTGCGTAAATGCCTCGAAGCCGGCCGGCGGTAGCGCTCAAGCTACGCGCACCCCGCTCATGACTGCGGCGTGTTTCCCAAGAGGATCTCCGCAATGCGTATCAAGTCTTTCTCGCTTGAGAATTTTATCTCGATCTTTCCGCCTTTGCCGCTGCGGCGCAGCGCAACGTGCGCGCCGAGCCGAAAACGCAATTTGGATTCAAAATCGTTTTCATCGGGTGTCAGCGCCTTTGCCGGCTTGGAGCCCTCAGCGTTGTGCGGTGCGCTCATGGCACTCGCTAAGCGCTCGAGTTCGCGCACGGAAAGCCCTTCGCTCGCAGCGCGCTGTGCCAGAGATAGCCGCTCCGGCTCCGGCGCAGAGAGCAGCGCGCGCGCATGTCCGGCCGAAAGGCGGCCCTCGGCCAGCATGGCTTTGATCGCATCGGAGAGCGTTAGCAGGCGCAGCGCGTTGGCAATCGCCGGCCGGCTTTTGCCCAAGCGCGCGGCGAGTTGCTCTTGGGTAAAGGCATATTCATCCATGAGATGATGGAAGCCGGCAGCTTCCTCCAGCGCGCCCAGATTCTCACGTTGCAAGTTTTCAATGATCGCGACTTCCAGACTATCGCGGTCATCCGAAGTGCGAACGATCGCCGGAATGGTGGCACGCTGTAAGGCCGCCGCTGCGCGCCAGCGCCGTTCGCCCGCGATGAGTTCGTAGCCGTCTCCGCGCGAGCGCACGATGATTGGGACCAGCACGCCGTACTCCGAAATCGATGTGCGCAACTCTTCAAGCGCGGCTTCATCGAAATTCTTGCGCGGCTGAAACGGATTGGGACGAATTTTCCCCAGCGGAATCTGTTGCAGCTCATCGCCGCTGCCGCCGGGTTTTGGCTCACCGAGCAAGGCCGAAAGGCCCCGGCCAAGCCCGCGTTTGGGCGCTGCACTCATGCTACGACCTCACTGGATTCCAGCAGCTCTTTTGCCATGGAAAGATACGCTTGCGCGCCACGGCTTTTTACATCAAACAAGATTACGGGCTTTCCGTAAGACGGTGCCTCGGACAGGCGGATGTTGCGAGGAATCTGCGTTTTGAACATTTGTCGCGGAAAATACGCGTGCAGTTCGGCGATCACTTCCATCGCAAGTTTGGTGCGCCCGTCGAACATCGTTACGAGCACGCCGGTAATTTGCAAATCCGGATTGAGCACTTCTTTGACCCGTCGCACGACAGCCGTTAATTGCGAGAGACCCTCAAGTGCATAATACTCAGCTTGCACTGGAATAATGATTTCGCGCGCCGCTGTGAGCGCATTGATAGTCAAGAGTCCCAGCGAGGGCGGGCAGTCGATTAGCGTGAAATCGTACCGGTCCGAAATTGAGGAAATGACCGTCTTTAAACGGTTTTCACGCGATAGTGCCGACACGAGCTCGATCTCCGCACCGGCAAGATTGATGGTCGCCGGAATCAATGCTAGCCCAGGAATCTCCGTGCTCTGAATAACATCTTCGAGTGCCGAATGGTGCAACAAAAGATCGTACACGTCACGTTTGAGCTCGCGCTTATCGATCCCCAAGCCCGTTGTGGTATTGCCTTGCGGATCGATATCGATCACCAACACGCGCTTACCTAAGACCGCGAGGCCTGCCGCTAAATTTACCGTTGTTGTGCTTTTGCCGACGCCGCCTTTTTGATTAACGAGCGCAATAATCCGGGACAGAGTTAGCGACCTCCAAATGCGACTTTAGTCGCACTATGTTTCACGTTGAACATTTGATCCTTGCGCGGCAGCTCCACTGCTCAGAAATTGGCTCAGGAGCCCGCGAAGCGTGTTCGGCTCATTAAGGTCGGGCTGGTCGGTGACCTGCTCGAAGAGCCACTCGAGGGCGGTGCCGACGCGCGCATCCCCTCGGAATCCGGCTGGCGCCGCTCCCGAAGCAATCATGGCCTGCACAACATCCGCGCCCGTAAGCTGCAGATCCTTAAGACTAAAGGCCGGCTGGCGCTCGATCTCCGCCCGCACCCGTTCCGCGAAACGCTCGTTGTGATCACCGCGCTTCGGCAGGCCGCTGCCGACGACGTCGGCGTTGCGGAGCGCAAACTGCCGCTCAAGGTGCTCGAGGCCGACCCGCCGGATGAATCGCCGGATCGCCGCATCGGTCATATCGGCGTCCGAATTGTACATGTGCTGGCGCACCAAATGTGCGACCGAGTCGACGATCTCATTTGAAAAGCGAAACCGCCCAAGCATCTCCCGGACGAGATCATGGCCAACGTGCTCGTGCCGGTAAAAGTGGGGACCGTCCTTGGTACGCGGCTTGCCAACGTCGTGGAGGAGAGCGGCAAGTCGCAAAACCAAGTCGCCTGGGGGTGTGGCGTCAACCGTCGCAAGCGTGTGCCGGTACACGTCATGGGCGTGCCACTCGTTTTGGTCAACGCCAACTCCCTCGATGAGCTCGGGCCACAGGCATGCGAGCACGCCGGTCTCGCGCAGCAGCTCCAGGCCCACCGAAGGCTTGGGCGCACGCTCGAGCAGCTTCGAGAGTTCGTCGGCAACGCGCTCGGCGGAGACGGTTTTAACCAGAGGCGCCGCGGCAGCCATCTCCGTACGGGTGAGTTCCGTTACCTGATAGCCGAAGCGCGCTGCGAATTGAGCCGCACGGAGCAGCCGCAATGGATCTTCTTCAAATGCTTTAGGCGTTAGCAGATCGACGCGGCGTGCCCGAATATCGGCTTCCCCGCCGAACGGATCCACCAGTTCGCCGCCGGGCAAGGCACGCGCCAGCATATTCATTCGAAAGTCCCGACGTCCAAGGTCGTCTTCCAGGGCAATCTCTGCTCCGCTCTCCACCTCAAAATCACGATGGCCGACCCCAACCGATCGCTCCCTTCGCGGAAGCGCAACGTCGGCCGTTATTCCGCCGGCCGTAAATTTAATCACGGCAAACGATGCGCCGACTAGGTCCACGCGGCCAATTGGCGTCAACAGACGCTGCAGATCTGCTAAAGAGATCCCGGTAACCACATAGTCAAGGTCTTTGTGCTCGATGTGGACGCCTTCGACCAGCTGACGAAGTTCATCGCGGACCCGGCCACCGACGGCAAAAAGGGACCCGGCCGGCAAGACGGCGGCTAAGCGCGAGTCCATCTCACGCATCGCGTTGCTCATCCGTGTTCCCCGTGAAACATTACAGGCACAGCGGCCGCTTCTCCGGGACGCCGGCGCGGCGCGGGAAGCGCCCCGGCGTTTCCCCGGTTTTCTCCAGAATGACGATCCGCCGGCCACCGTCGAGGACGTGCTCGCCTGCAAGCCGCCCGCCGAGCATTGGGGACGCATCGGCGAGGGCGTTTCGCTCCCGATCTTCCAAAATGCCACGCTGCAAAATCGCTACGCCCCCGATTTTTAAGAACGGAAGGAGCAACTCTGCCACGGTCGGCGCGCTTGAGACGGCTCGCCCCGTTCCCGCTTGAAACTGCCCCCGAAGCTCGGGATCATGCGCGCAGATCTCTGCGCGCTCGGGAATGACCCGGCCCGGCAGCCCGAGTTCATCAAGTGCTGCGCGTAGGAAAACGGCCTTCTTCGCGATGGACTCCACCATCGTAACTTCAACGCCGGTCGCAATCGCAACCGGGATTGCTGGAAAGCCACCGCCGGAGCCGACATCGATATAGCGCCCGTGGATATAGGGAACGACGCTGAGCGAATCGACCAAGTGCGGGACCAGCTCTTCCGCAGATTTCGCCCCCGTGAGATTCAGCCGGCGATTCGCCTCCAGGAGCATTCCCCCGTACGCGGCCAGGCGCGCCAGGTAGGTCGCCTCTAGGCCGGCGTCCTCAAGATGGCGCTGAATGTCTGCCGATTCGGTCACGGCTAGGCCAAGGCCGGTTCTGAATCGGATTTGTGCGCGTGCACGTATAGCGAGATGATGGCAACATCCGAAGGGGTTACGCCGGGAATTCGGGCTGCCGCACCCAACGTGCGCGGGCGCTGCGCGGAGAGCTTCTCTCGGCCTTCGCGCGACAGCGCAAGGATCGTTTCGTAGGGGAGCGCCGGCGGAATGAGGGCATCTTCGCTTCGCCGCGCCTTTTCGATCGCCAATTCTTGCCGCTTCACATAGCCCTCGACTTTTATTTCGATGCTGACGCGCTCACCCGTTTCTGCGTCTACTTCCGGAAGAATGCCGGCCACATGCTCCCATTCAAGCGATGGCCGGCGCAATGCGTCCGCCACGGTCGCACCCGTTTCAAAGTGCTGATCCGCGATGTGTACGCGCACCAAGCGCGTGCTGCGCGCGGCTCGCAAACCCTGCTGCAATGCGGCTTTGCGCGTTTCATAGCATTCGAAATCTGCATCCGTTACTAAGCCAATGTCACGACCAATCGGCGTCAAGCGCAGGTCAGCGTTGTCGTGTCGCAAGATCACCCGGTGCTCTGCGCGTGAGGTCATCATCCGGTACGGCTCGTCGACGCCTTTGGTAACAAGATCATCAATCATCGTGCCGATATACGCATCCTGACGGCCCAAGCGCAGCGGCGCATCGCCACGCGCGGCGCGCGCGGCATTGACTCCGGCAATGAGGCCTTGCGCCGCCGCTTCTTCGTAACCGGACGTTCCGTTGAGCTGGCCGCAATGGTAAAGCCCGGCGATACGTCGCGTTTCAAGCGTATCGCGCAACTCAGTCGGCGGCACCATATCGTATTCAACCGCATACCCGGCGCGCAGCATCACGCACGCTTCGAGCCCGGGCAACGTGTGCAGCATTTCCACTTGGACTTCGGCGGGAAGCGAGGTTGAGAAGCCGCCGACATACAGGGTGGGCTCGTCCCAGCCTTCAGGCTCAATGAAGATTTGATGCGTCGGGTTGTGCGCGAATTTAATGACCTTATCTTCAATGGATGGACAATACCGCGGACCAACGCCCTTAATTAAATCGAGCCCGTACAACGGTGAATACTGAAGATTTTCGCGTACAAGGGCATGGGTGCGCTCATTGGTCAATGTGAGGTGGCACGGTAACTGCGGCCCGGCAAACTGCTTGGGGCTGCTGTAGGAAAACGGCAGCGGCACCGGACTCGGCGCCTGCACGTGCATGCGCTCGTAATCCACCGTCATCTTGTCGATCCGGGGCGGAGTGCCGGTTTTAAGGCGCCGTGTCGGAAAACCAAGGTCGCGCAATACGACGGCTAGACCGACCGCTGGCGCTTCGCCGAAACGCCCTTCGTCTTGAACCACGGCACCGCGAAAGGTCTTGCCACCTAGGAATGTGCCCGTCGCCAGCACCACGCGCTGAGCGAAGTAGCGGCTTCCGTCGGCGCACACCACCCCGCGCACGGCACCGGCCTCGACGATGAGGCCATCCACCAACCCTTGGACAATCGAAAGGTGCGGCTCTGCCCGCAAAGTGGTAACCGCCAAACGGACATAGGAGGGTTTATCCGCTTGCGCGCGCAGTGCGCGGACCGCGGGGCCTTTGGATTCATTGAGCATACGGACGTGGACCGAGCACCGATCGATGAGCCGGCCCATCTCGCCCCCGAGCGCGTCGATCTCGCGCACAAGCTGGCCCTTTGCGCTGCCCCCAATGGACGGATTGCATGGCAG
>JALYIF010000406.1 GCA_030775925.1 Vulcanimicrobiota bacterium
GTGCAACGCATCTTCCGTTATTGGTGCTCGCGACGTACCGAAGTGAAGAAACGGCGGGCGCGCATCCATTGCGAACGACGCGGCGAGAACTACAGCTGGAGCGCAGGGCAAGTTCGATTACGCTCAAGCGTTTGGACGTTGGTGAAGTGGGGTCGCTTACAAGGCAAGTTTCGGGACTCCATGCCGCATCGCCGTCTTTAGTAGACTGGGTCTTTCGGCTGAGCGAAGGCAACCCGTTGTTCGCTTGGCAACTCTTGCGCGGCTACGCGGAGACCGGCGAGGTACCCGATGAGAGCACCGCGTTGAAAACTGTTCGCGATGCCATTGTTTTGCGGATCGATCGTCTCAAGCCCGAAGTGCGCGCAGTTGCAGACCTTGCCGCGATGGTTGGGCGCGAATTTACCGCCGACATTGTGAGCGACGCCGGTGGGTGGGATGAAACGGTGGTACTGGATGCACTCTCCGACTTAATGGACCGCCACATCGTGCGCGAGTCGTCCGCGCCGGGTTTTCAATACGCGTTCACACACTCGCTTATTGCAGGCGCGATCTACGATCAAACGCCCGAGCGCTTACGCAAACAGCGTCACCATCGCATTGGTGCGGTGCTCGAGCAATCACGGGGGGACGATCCTTCTATGCTTGGCCCGATCGCGGGGCATTGGAAACTTGCCGGTGACAACGAACGCGCGCGCAAAGCCTATTTACAGGCGGCGCATTCTGCCTTGGAGTTGTTCGCGCGGGATGAAGCGATCCGGTTTGCGCGTGAGTCGTATGCGCTCAGCGCGACGGATCCAGATCGATTTGCCGCCTTACGTCTTGCCGCGAGAGCCGGCGCCCGCTACAGCCCGCCGCATTCCTGGAAACGGGACATCGACGAACTCGAGCGGATTGCCGCCGAAATCGGCGATGTCGAGCACTTCGAAGCGCTCGAATTGCGCGAAGACTTTCTGCTGCAAACGGGCGACCGCGATGCCGAATTTACGACGATTCAAGCGATGCTGGAATTGGCTACGCGCATGGATTCCAAGCCCAGACGCGTCCATGCGCTCAATGCGATGGGGCTATTTTATGTCTTTCAAGGGGTCATTCCAAAAGCCGTCGGTCCACTGCGCGAGGCGCTAGCAATCGCGGAAAGCATCGGTGACGTTGTACTCGCTACCAAAGCGCGGATGCGCCTCGCACAAGCCCTTATGCGTAGCGGAGCGATCGACGAGGGGGCGCACCTGCTTGAGGTGCAGCGGCAGCACCCGGAGGGTTTTCCAATGGTGCGCGATCGCTTGGGTCTGGTGGGCGCGGAATCCGCCCTTGCGTTTGCGCGAGAGGACGGTGTTCTCGCGGCTCGGGCGGGTCAAGAAATGTTGGAGATCGGCCGCCAAATCGGCGACGCCGACGCGGAGGCTAAGGGACATTGCGTCCTCGCGTTTGCAGCCCAGCGCCACTTCAACGTAGCCGAAGCCGTGGATCACTCCGAGCAGGCGGAGCGATTGCTGGAAAGCTTGGGCGACATCCAAGCACAAGCCAACATCGTGCTTAATCGGGCCGAGTATCTCTTCGACGTTGGCCAAGTGGAAGAAGCGCATGCGCAAAACGAGCGTGCGCGCTTGATTCTGACCGCAGGCGAATGGCAAGTAGGCGAAGGGTACTATCTCCTACTACGCGCCAAGCTGGAGCGATCGGCACGCGAGTTCGACGCTGCGCGTGAAACCGCGGCCGCTGCTTTTGCACTAGCACGAGAAACGGGTGAAGGCCCATTGTTCGGTGCGTCGCTTTCGGTACTCGGTTCCAGTGAGTATTGGGCTGGACTGCACGAAGCCGGCATCACGCACATGCATGAAGGTATCGAACACCGGCGCTCCGTTCAAGCCTTCGTATCCATGGTCGACGACTTGTGCACCCTTACGGAGGCCTTGCTCGACTCCGGCAGGCTTTCGGAAGCGCAAGCAGCTGCTTGCGAAATCCAATCGTATCTAACTGCCGAGCCGGCGCGCCAAAAATTCCCAGAGCGGATTGTTGCAACGCTTACCGCCGTGGAGCAGGCAGCGCGCTCAACCGCGGTCTCCTGAAAAATGCATTTCTAAAAACTCGCACAGATCAGCATAACGGGTAAAATAGCGCCGCGCCCGAGATTGCACGTGCGTAACTTCCGCTCGCCACCTCGGCTGCGCCGCGTTTTCGTTCCAAATGCGGATCGTGTAGAGCTCTTCATGCCTCAACTGGTCTCTCGTCATGAACGTAGCCTAGCGGTGCGGCGTCCACAAAACATCCACTGAACCAGGCTTTGGACGTTTTTTGGAAGCGAGGGTGAGGTACTGTGCTTGGCCACCAATGAAGGAGGCCGGGGCACCCGGCCGCTCGAAAGCGCGCCGGTCATGTCCGACAACGATCAAAAAACACCGCTGGTTAAAGAGATCCCTCCCAAAGCGGCCGACCTTTCCGCATGGTATACCGCCGTTACCATTAAGGCGGAACTTGTTTCCTACTCGCCCGTGCGGGGCTGCGTCGTTCTGCGGCCGTACGGCTACGGAATTTGGGAGAACCTCCAAAAAGCGCTAGATGAACGGTTTAAAGAGACCGGACATGAGAACGCCTACTTTCCGTTGCTCATTCCCGAACATCTGTTAATGAAGGAAGCCGAGCACGTCGAGGGCTTTGCGCCCGAAGTTGCCTGGGTTACGCACGGCGGCAATGAAAAGCTCACCGAGCGTCTGGCGATTCGCCCGACCTCTGAAGTCATCATCGGCGTCATGTACGCCGAGTGGATCCAATCGCATCGCGACCTGCCGATTCTGATCAACCAATGGGCCAACGTGTTGCGCTGGGAGAAAGCCACGCGGCCCTTCTTGCGCACGATGGAATTTCTTTGGCAAGAAGGCCATACCGCGCATGCAAACGCGGGAGAAGCGCGCGAAGAAACACTTAAAATGCTTGATGTGTATCAAGACGTCGCGCAAAACGTTGTTGGTGTGCCGGTGTATGCGGGAATCAAAAGTGCCTCAGAGCGCTTTCCAGGTGCGGTTGAGACCTACTCCATCGAAGCACTCATGCCCGACGGTAAAGCATTGCAGTCGGCAACATCGCACGACTTAGGGCAGAATTTTTCCAAGGCGTACGACATTACGTTCGCCGATGTCGATCAAACCGTGAAGCATGTCTATACAACTTCGTGGGGCATGTCGTGGCGGATGCTGGGCGCGATGATTATGGTGCATGGCGACGATCGTGGATTGCGTATCCCGCCAAAACTCGCTCCAATTGAAGCGGTTTTTGTGCCGATCATCAAGGGCAACGACCAGGCGCCGGTGGAAAAATCTCACGAGCTCGCCAAGCAGTTAAAGAAGGCGGGCTTCAAGGTTCGTGTTGACGATCGCGATTACTCGCCGGGCTGGAAATATAGTGAGTGGGAGATGCGTGGTGTCCCAATTCGCATCGAAGTTGGCCCCAAGGACCTCGAGAAGCAGAGCGTCATGCTCGTGCGGCGCGATAAGATCAAAGGTGAAGACGGACAGAAAACCGTGGTGCCGATGGGCGAACTTGAGGAAACCATTCGCGCGCTGCTGGATTCCATTCAAGAGTCGATGTTTACGCAGGCTGCAGAATTTTTGCGCAGCCACACGCATGCGGCCGCCGGCCGCGCACAATTCTTGGAGCTGTGCAAGACGCGGGCCGGCATGATTGACATTCCATGGTGCAACCAGCCTGAGTGCGAAGCTGAGATTAAAGCAAGCACGAGCGCGACCACGCGCAACGTGCGAGAGTTGCAGCATTCAGGTGCGGTATGCGTCGCCTGCGGCAAAGCAGCGGAGGTCCAGGCCTATTTTGCCCAGAGTTATTAGTGGCGGCCGAGGGGCGCTGTCTCTCATTGCGAGCCTCGCCCTCGTAGGGGCTGGGAATGGCTCGTTAAACGCGGTCGATGCATTCGCGCGCGCCGGAGGTTCGCAGAAATCGACTGCGGTGCAAATCGGCAAGCGTCTGTTCATGCGCGAGTGGTCGGCCCAGATTCTCAAAGTCTACGTCGATGCCATGGGAAGCCACCGGATCGCCGGCGTCATGCTCTCCGGGGTAAAATTCCACCGGCCCCTCACCCGTTCGCAATTCACCGGCGAAGTTGTGGAAATCGTCAAGCAATCGTTCTCGGCCGCGCCGGTAGAAGAGGTTGATTTATGGTGCGTCGTACCTCTGAGCGTGGCCAAGGGCGTCATTGTGAGTGGCGACAATGCCCAGCCGACGAACCAGACGGTGTTCTCAGTCACGGTGCGCCGTGCCGAGGGCGCCGCCGGCATCGCTCAAAGAATCCGTGAGGGAAAAAGCGTCTATTGGGACGAGGCATGGGT
>JALYIF010000407.1 GCA_030775925.1 Vulcanimicrobiota bacterium
CGTTGGGGGTTATTCCGCCGGTTGCCGGGACCACCACGGCTTTGCCGTCGTACCCAACCCGGTAGAGGCCGCTCTGGATGGACGGTTGCGTCGCCTCGCCGATCACGGCCATCATTACGAGTTCTGAGCGATTGATTCGCATCTCCATAGATGGGGGTTTTCCCCAGCGGCGCGAAGGCTCATCCATCCATGCAGATCCGTAAACAATTTAAATTTGAGGCCGCACACGTCTTGCCCCATCACTCCGGAAAGTGCGCGCGTTTACACGGGCATTCGTATCGCCTCGACGTGGCCATTCGCGGGCCCCTTCATGCTACCGGTCCCGCTCAAGGCATGATCGAAGATTTTGAGACGATTGCGGCAATCGTTCATCGCGAAGTTATCGACGTGCTGGATCACCGATCGCTCAACGATGTCATGGATAACCCAACGTGCGAAATCATCGTGCAGTGGGTCTGGGAGCATCTCAAGCCACATCTCCCGGCAATGGATGAGCTTGTGTTATGGGAGACTGCAACGTCATGCGCGGTGCTCCGCTCGAGCGACTTCGCGTAAATGCTCCAGATCAACGAGATCTTTTACAGCCTCCAAGGGGAAGGGTCGTACAGCGGCGTGCCGGCGGTGTTCGTACGCCTCGCAGGGTGCAATCTTTCGTGCGATTTTTGCGATACGGACTATTCGCTAAAATCATTTGCCTCGATCGAACAGATCGTGGAGGCCGTGCGCCGTCTCGGAGGTGAGTGTCCGATGGTCATTCTGACGGGCGGCGAACCGCTAGCGCAGGCCGAAACACTTCCACTGATCGATGCACTCGCGCGCGATGGACGGCGCGTACATATTGAATCGAACGGCACGATTCTTACCGATCTTCCGCACAACGTTTGGCTGACCGTCTCTCCCAAAGAGCGATTGACCGATGGTATGGCAAAGCGCGCCAATGAGGCCAAACTCATTGTGGACCAGCGTGTACCCTTGGAATGGCTATCGCGCTTTCCAACCGAGACGCCGGTCTTCTTACAGCCCGAAGGGAATAAGCCCGAAAACATTGCGCTTGCAATCGATGCGATCAAAGCCGCGCCACGACGTCTGCGGCTATCGCTGCAAACACACAAAATGATCGGCATTCGATGATTCTGCTCACGTGCGCCGTGGGCAAAGAGCTTAGCTTTTTCACCCCCATCCCACATGTCGAGATGTTGGTCACAGGCGTGGGCCCAATCGAAGCCGCGTCGTCGGTAGCCCGTGCGCTGGCAATGAGCCGCTATTCGCTCGTCATCAACGCAGGCATCGCTGGTGCGTTTGAAGGCGCCGCGCAGGTCGGCGACGGCGTCGTTGTTTCCGAAGAATGTATGGAACTCGGATTGGAGACCGGCGCGCCGATCAGTTTGCCGGACGGGGCGCACGTTGTTGAGCGCGCATCATCGGATTTAAAACTGGTCGATCGTCTCGTCGAACGAGGATTCGAAAGTAAGCGTGGGCTCACCGTGACGCGCGTTACGGCAACCGCCGCAACAGCCAAGCGCCTCGCGGCTTATGGCGTAGATGTCGAAACAATGGAGGGCTTTGCCGTCCTACGGGCTGCCGAGATGGCTGGCGTGCCCGCAATCGAAGTTCGCGGCATCTCTAATATCGTCACCGACCGCGAGCTAAGCAAGTGGAACTTTCCTCAAGGCGTGCGGGGTTTAGAAACCGTGCTTACTTCTTTACTTGCCATGGTGACCGCGCTCGATGACTGAAACCGACGTTCGCCCGATTACCCTTGCATATTCGCCCTGTCCAAATGACACCTATATTTTTGCTGCGCTGACGAACGGACTGCTGGAACATGCTCCGGCCGTCCGGGTTGCGCTTGAAGATGTTGAAGCACTCAATAGCTCGGCGCTCAAGGGCGACTACGAACTTACCAAAGTAAGCTATGGCGCGATTCCTGACCTTGCTGACAAATATCGAATTTTACGCGCCGGCGGAGCGCTCGGCCATGGTTGCGGGCCGTTGCTCTTAACCAAGCCCGGTCAGGGCAAGACCCTCGATGACTTTAAGGATAAACTCATCGCGATTCCAGGGGAGCGAACGACGGCCTTTTTGCTTTTGCGCCTCGCGCTGGGCCTCACGCCGCATATCATACAGATGCGCTTCGACCTAATAGTCGAAGCCGTGCAAAACGGGACGGTCGATGCAGGGCTCATTATTCACGAGTCACGCTTTACATACAAAGAGTCGGACTTGCAAGAAGTGATCGACCTCGGGGATTGGTGGGAACAGCAGACGGGCCTGCCCATTCCGTTAGGCGCCATCATGGTTCGCAACGACCTTGACGACGCCCGTGCCAGTGAACTGAACGAGGCCATACGTGCAAGCCTACGCTTCGCGCGCGAGCATGAATCGCAGATCATCGGCTACGTCCGGCAAAATGCGGCGGAAACATCAGAAGATGTGATGCGCAAACACATCGAACTGTATGTCAATGAGTATAGCGACGATATCGGGGAGCAAGGCATCAAAGCCGTGGCCGAATTATTCAAGCGTGCGCATGAAGCCGGCTTTATTCCGGCCCTCGCGGAACCCCGGTTTGTATAAACGGATCGCAATCGCTGCGGTGCTTGGGATCGCAGCCCTGTGTACCTTTCCGCGGTTAGCATCGGCAACGTCTCTGCCCGATGCCAAGATCACCCTCGGCGATGAAGTCTTCTTGCAAAGCTCGTGGCGCGAACTCCATGGGCGCTGTGTTGGCGTCATTACCAATCAGACCGGCGTAACGTCGCGCCTTGAGCCTATCGTGGACGCAATGAAACGCAATCGTCAAATCTGCGTGAAAGCGATCTATTCGCCCGAGCACGGGTTGCGTGGCGACCGGCCTGCGGGCTCATACGTCGCTTCGTATACGGACGACCGCACTGGGCTTCCAGTCTATAGCCTCTACGGTGCAACCCGTCATCCCAATGCGCAAATGCTTGCCGGCGTGGATGTTCTGCTGTTCGATATTCAGGATGTCGGTGACCGCGCGTATACCTATATCTCGACCATGGCGTATGCGATGGAGGCGGCACGCGACTCTGGTAAAGAGATCTGGATCCTCGACCGTCCCAATCCCATTGGCGGGATGGTGGAGGGGCCGGTCCTCGAACCGCGCTTCAAATCATTCATTGGTCTCTACCCAATTGCGATGCGACACGGAATGACGGTCGGAGAGTTGGCGCGTCTTTTTAACGACCACTTTGGGATTAAAGCCCGCCTGCACGTGATTACGATGCGGGGCTATCGCCACGACATGCTGTGGCCGGACACCGGGCTACAGTGGGTCCAAACCTCACCGAACATTCCTGAATGGGATACGGCAATCGTATACCCCGGCACCGGCTTGATCGATAACGCCGGCGTCAACAACGGGACTGGCTACACCAAACCGTTTAAGTACGCGGGCGCCGTCGGCGTTGACGGGCCACGACTAGCCGCAACATTAAACGCTCGCAACATTCCAGGCGTCTTCTTTCGCCCGGCTTACTGGACACCGATGTCGGGATTTTGGAAAGAGAAGCAACTCAGCGGTGTCGAGCTGATGGTATTCAATCCACGCGTCTTTCCGTCCGTGCGTACGGCGGTAGAAATTCTCACTGCAGTACGGGATACTTCCCCTCACGCGCTGGCAATCAAAGAGCAGTTCCTCAACAACGATTGGGGCACTGACGCGCTAACCAAAGGACTGCAAGGGCGAGCCTCTGCTGACGCCCTCGTCGCCTCCTGGTCATCAGCAACGCGAGCCTTTCAATCCCTACGCGAGCGGTATCTGCTCTACCCGTAAAGCCTCGATGCGCTATGCCGCAGGCTCAGTTTCGAATTCGGCGATCTTTGCAAGGGCCGCCGCGGCCAAATTGATGCTACGGCCATTCAGGCTTTGCACAAGAAATTTCAGCAAGCGCGTCTGACCGAGGCGGTCGCCAAACGTTTTTGCTACCCAAATCGCAACCGCCGCAACCGTCAAGCCAAATCCCACGTTTGCCCAGAAATATGCAACTCCGAAGATCGCGTACGCGTCTAAGCCGAACAACGCCCTAAACAATACGACATACAGAAACGACCAGGCCAGCACGGCGGTCAGAAAAATGCCCTGGGTATGACGGATCCGCAAAACGCGCACTGCCTCAAGCTTTTTTTGGATGGCCGTAATGGGCTCTGCATAGTCAATCTGAGCGGTGACGACGAGTTGACGGACGACAACGCCCAACACGGTGAGCGCGCCTATATCTAGAAGCGCTGCGGGCACGGCGAACCGCAAGTCCCGAATATTATCTGCGATAAACGATCCTAACAAAACGACAGAGGCGCACGCAAAGACGATTTCGATGACTAGCGATACTTGCAGCCATGCAACTGCGGTCCGCGCCGGCTTGATCGCTATCGCGTTCATCGACGAACGATTTATTTGAATAAGTTGATCGAGCTTGCCGTCGTGCTCGGTCCATTTTGTCTTCAATTCGTCTAAATCCATATTCATATTTTTTCCATCTAAGCCAAATCGGCTTGCAAAAACTTGGTTTTTAACGCCTTCTTTAGGCGGCTGATCTTCGTAGCTACGTTTGTTTCCGTGATGCCCATGATACGGGCTATCTCAGCATAGCCGTACTCGTCCAAATACAGCAGCATAAGCCCCCGATCGAGCGGCTGCAGCGTTTCAATAAACATACGCAACATTGAAACTGCCTCGGCCGGCTCGTCGTAGGGTTCGGGAACCTCCAGCAGACGCTCGTCGCCGGCGACAATATGCGTAGAGCGCGTGTGTTCGCGGCGCAAGAACGAAATGGCAACATTGAGCGCTACTCGATACATCCAGGTTGCGAAGCGATACTGCGAGTCGAACGAGGGAAACGAGCGCCAAAGCTGGACGACGATTTCCTGGGCAAGGTCCTCGCGGTCGACGGCGTTGCGGGCGTAGGAATGGCAAACTTTGTAGAGGATCTTTTTGTGCTCCTCAACCAGGGCTTGAAATTGTTGCTGGACCTGTGCCGTCGTCATCGCCTTGTTATTCGCGCGACTGCTCTTGAAAATCACAGCCCGCTTCATATCCCGCGCAATCTGGCGGGCGGAGGGGAGCTAGTCGGCGTTGCGCTGGCGGATCTGGTTGAGTTGCCACAGGTGAATGAATCGCTGCAACTCCTCCGTTACCGAAGCCTCGACGTCTTCGAAGGAAATGCCGTACGCGAATCTGCGCCGTTTTAAGTCGAAGAACGTCACCAACGCTTTGGCGTCGACTTTAAACTCTTCGAAATGCGGCGGTTGAACTTTCATGCTCTTCGCGCGCTTGCCAAACGGCGTCTCTTCATAAACTTCTTTGTCGATCGTCATGCTCGAGAGAAACTCATCGGGCACGCGAAACTGAAGCGACATCACCGAACCCTTAAAAAGGTCCTCATCGCAGAGCAGGCGCAGGCCGCCCGCACTTAAATCGTTCGCCGTTGCGCTGCGGCGTCCGCGACGGCCCACCAGAGTATAGAAGACCGGAAACTCGACAGGCATACGA
>JALYIF010000408.1 GCA_030775925.1 Vulcanimicrobiota bacterium
CGGGAGCGAACGTCGATTGTCGCCCTGAGTGGCTCGAGCAATTTGGCATGATGGGTGCCGCGTACGCTAAAGCGGTTCTGAAGATTGAAAATCCCCGCGTCGCCATTCTGTCGGTTGGTGAGGAACCAAGTAAAGGCAATCAGCAAAGCATTGAGGCGTCCAAACGCCTGGAATCAGCGCCGGTGAATTTTGTTGGCAACATCGAAGGAAAAGACGTCATCGCCAATGTCGCCGATGTTATTGTCACCGATGGTTTTGTCGGCAATGTCGTTCTAAAAGTATCGGAAGGGTTGGTCTCCGGCCTGGGCGGCGTGATCAAAGACACCATTGTAAAGGGCAACTTGATTACCAAGCTCGGCGCTCTCCTGATGGCTCCCGCCCTACGAAAACTTGGCACGAAATACAACTACGAAACCTATGGAGGTGCGCCGCTCTTGGGCCTGCGCGGTAACTGCATTGTGGCGCACGGGCGTGCGAACCGTACCGCGATGGCAAGCGCGATCCACGCGGCCTCCGATGAGGTCGCCGCCGATGTGATCGGAAAAATTGAATCACTAGTAGCCCCGCATCTGGCGCGCGAGGCCTAGCGCGTGGGCATTGCAATTGTGACCGACAGTACTTCGGATATTGAGCCGAACAAAGCGCGCGAACTCGGTATCGATGTGATACCGCTATTTGTAGTATTCGGCGAAAAGAGCTATCGGGATTATATCGATCTCTCGCGTGAGGATTTTTACAACAAACTCGCCCACGATAAGGTGCTGCCGACGACTTCACAGCCGACGGCTGCGATGTTTGAAGAGGTCTTTGCAAAGCATGTAGAAGCCGGCGATGAAATTATCTGCCTGCTCATTTCGCAGGCGCTTTCGGGCACCATCAATGCGGCGCGCGCGGCGGCGCAGCGCTTTCCGGATGCCAAGATTCATTTAGTCGACACGCAGAGTGTTGCAGGCGGCCTTGGCTTACAGGTATTTCATGCAGTAGAGATGGTCAAGACCGGCGCATCGGCTCAGGAGATACTGAACGCGTTGCAGGCAGATCGCCACTCACAGCGCCTCTTTGCGGCGTTGCCCGATCTCAGTCACGTCGTTCGCACCGGGAGAATCGGCAAAGCCAAAGCGGCACTTGGGACCTTGATGAAGATCGTCCCGGTCATAACACTAAAAGAAGGCGTGGTTGAAGCCGCTGCCCAGGTGCGCACGTTTGCGCGCGCGCAGGAAGCGATGATCGACGCGACGCTGCGAGACGTGATCGAGCCGTCGAGCCTGCGCCTCATGGTCATGCATACCAAGGCCCCTGACGTAGCCCAAAAACTGGCTGCCCGTCTCCTCGAGCGGATCGGTACGCAGCCAAAGTCCGTAGAGCTGCTCGAAGCAGGCCCCGTAATCGCTACTCACGCCGGCGCAGGTGCCGTCGGTATTTTCTCAGTTACCTAAGGGGAATCAATGAGCGTTGTCGTCCTCGCCGATAGCACATGCGACCTGACCGATGCCGTCGCGCGACCTCTCGGAATTGAAATCGTGCCGATGCAAATCTCGTTTGGAAGCGAGCAGTTTCTGGACGGCGTGAATCTGAGCCGAGAAAAGTTCTACTCCAAACTCGCCTCAGATAAAGAACTCCCCGTCAGTGGCCCTCCCACCGTTCAAGCGTGGGTTGATATTTTTAAAAAACACCTGGCCGCGGGTCGCGCCATCGTATGTATCGCTATCTCTGCAACGCTTTCCGAAACGTACAAAAATGCAGCGCAGGCCGTAGCGCAAATCGGCGACCCTAGAATTGAATTGATCGACAGCCGCTCGCTATCGGGCGGTGTCGGACTTCTCGCGATTGTCGCAGCGCAGATGGCGCAGACGGGGAAAACGGCTGCGGAGATCCGTAAAGAGATCGAAAAGCTGCGCGAAACGCAACGCGGGTTTTTTACGCTACCGGATCTTGCGCCGCTGGCGCGCAGTGGGCGCATTAACAAAGCCCAAACGATGCTTGGGACGGTGATGAAAATCATCCCCATCCTAAAAGTGAACCCCCTCACCGGCGCGGTCGAGGGAGAAGCCCAGACACGTACCTTTGAAAAGGCTAAAGAGTTGCTCGTCGAGATTGCAATGCGTTACATTCCCAAACCCGCCGATTCGCGCGTCGTCATCAGCCACGCAAACGACCCTGCGCTCGGAGAGACCATTGCGGCGAATCTGCGTGCAAAGCTGTCTGCGCCGCCGAAATACCTTTTGGTTACCGGTGCGGGCCCGGCCATCGGTGTCCATGCCGGGCCCGGTGCGATTGCCATTTTTTCCGCGGAAGGCTAGGCTCGGCAGTTTGTCCGGAATTTACGTCCATCTCCCGTTCTGTCCGTATATCTGCCCGTATTGCGACTTTGCAAAGTGGCCGGTTAAGAAGAGTTCTGCCGATCGTTACTTCGGCGCGCTGTTGCAAGAGATCGAGCGCGAACCCGACTTTACGGCGGAGACGATTTTTCTTGGCGGCGGCACTCCAAACACGTATGGAAGTGAGCGCATCGTGCAGATGGTTGGCCTGTTGCACGGGAGGTTCGGCGCCAAGCGCGAGACCAGCATTGAACTCAATCCCGAACTCGTCGCGCAGGGCGATTGCGCAGCGTATCGGGAAGCCGGTATCGACCGTGTCTCCATCGGGGTGCAGTCGCTGATTGAATCCGAAATAAAGACACTCGGCCGCAAGCACACGCCGGCGGATGTAGAACGCGTGGTCCAGTCCGCACGCGATGCCGCCATGCGATCGGTATCGCTCGATTTGATCTTCGCGGTCCCTGGCCAGACCGTGGAATCGTGGGGTCAAACGCTTCAAGCCGCGCTCGACATGGCTCCGGACCATATCTCCACCTACGGCCTAACGGTTGAAGAGGGAACTCCGTTCGAGCAATGGCGGGCAGCTGAGCCTGGGGCGTTCTTTGACGATCGGGCCGAAGCTGATTTTTACGAGCTGGCAATTTCGATGCTGGTGCGGGCCGGTTACGACCACTATGAGGTCAGCAATTTCGCCAAGCCTGGACATCAGTGTATTCATAATGCAAATTATTGGGCAAACGGCGAGTATCGGGGTTTTGGCGTGGGCGCCGCTTCGTACCGGGATGGCGAGCGATACGTGCAGACGCGGTCGCTGGAAGCGTATTTGGAAGCCGTTGAAGCCGGCGCTCCGATTCCCGCCGAACGGGAACATTT
>JALYIF010000409.1 GCA_030775925.1 Vulcanimicrobiota bacterium
CTCAGGACAGCTCGCATTCACCTATACAAACGCCTACGTGAATTATGGGACGTTCCCAAATACCAACGGTCTCTCGATCGTTACGCAAGTCAATCAGAATATTCTGAACTACAACTCCTATACCAAATTCTGCGCCACCAATGCTGGGGACGTTCGGTGCAAAGGGGGATCTTCAGTAACCAAGGTTGCAGCGGCGCCATGTTATGTGGCCGGCGCTCCCGACCCAACCTGCGCTTTGGCTGGAACCATTGCCAATCCGTATTGGAATGCACCGGCGCAACCCTTACTCGCTCGCGACGCGAACTACGTTCCCTACGATATCTTCCCAGGCGGAATCGGCAGCACGGCCGACGGCTACAACGTTCCTTACGTCGCAACGCTGATTTTAAACTATAAGCATAACAAAATTGCGATCACCCCCTCATTTCAATTCCAAGCTGGGGGACGGTACGGCGCTCCGCAGACTCTGCCGGGTATCGCGCCCGACACCTGTAAGTTGGACCCCGTCATTCCTTCAGCCGGCGGCGCTACCATCGATCCGGGACGCTATCCGTACGGTGCACTGGGTGGCAACCCATACGACGCTGCGCAGTGCGGGAGTTCCGCTAGCGTGGCAAACCAGCTGGTGATTCCCGACAATTTCACTGGGTCGTTCGATTTGCCGGGATCGTTCCGGCAACCATCGCAGCTCTTAGGAAACCTGCAAGTCACCTATGAAATGTCGCAACACATTACGCTGGTTGGCACATTTGCGAATCTCATCGATCGCTGCTTCGGCGGAAGCGTCACCGGCTTTACAGCGACAGCGCCGGGCGGAACATGCAGTTATGGAATCGTGGGCAGCACCGGTGGACTCTTGTCCCCCGTCGGCAATATTTACAACCCCGGACAACTTGCGGGGCTCCCGAATTTCATCAAGTATCCGTACGAGCCTACCTTCGGCGCTTCAAACGTTAATGGTAACTCAACGAAGCAACCATTTAACGCGTACTTTAGCATTCGATTCAAAATCTAAAGCACTCTTCAGCCAAATGAAAGGAGGCCTCGCATTGCGGGGCCTCCTTCATTTGGCGACGTCTAACGTCGATTCTCACCTCGTCGCACCGTTGTCTTTTAGAAACGTCGAGAGTTCGTCTGCAAACAGCTGCAGCCCAAGTGGACTGAGGTGGATTCCATCGGTGTAATTCGAGCTAGCCAACAGATCGGGATGTTTTCGAAGGTCGAATGTTGGAACTCCCAGTCCCAACTCAAAATCATCCAACGCGTCAGCTACCACTTGCATCTCAGCAAGAATCGCATCGCTAGGTTGTGGGTCCGGGGCTCTCGTCCACTTTGGATCGCTTGCATAATTCTTCGTCGTTATGAGAAAGACGCGGATGTGGCGTGCATGCAGTTCGTCAACGAGCGCCGCCATATCTCGCTTAACCGCGGCAAGCGTCTCGGGTCCTTTTGGATCCGGCCCCGGTAAACCCAACTCATTGGTAGCAACTAACAGCAGGTCGTCGGTACCCAAGGCGATCACCGCATCCGTCGTATCAGCGGGAATTCTGGGAACGAGTACGGGCTTGGCTTGCCAAATATAGTAACCTGGCCCGGGCGGATCGATGGTAGCAAGATTATGAATCGTCAATCCGAGCTCTTTTTTGACAAGCGCCGGATAGCCGGGCGGACTAAAATACGAACACATTATAGAATCGCCAAGGAAGGCGAAGACATGCTTGGGTGTGTTCGCGCTACCAGGATCGGGAGAAGGCGAGCTAAGGATGACAGCTGCAGCCAATGCTAAACCGATCACGCGTTTTCTACCATTGGGCGGCCTAGATTAAGCATCGGCGACGCACCTTCGGCCGGATGGCGCTAAAAACCTAGAGCGGCAAGCAGCGCAAAACAGCTACACTTGACCCTCGCCGCCCCAAGCAGCGGCCGCAATGCCTTCTCTAGTCATTTCGAGTTGTTCCCCTAGGTCTAGTAGAAGTCGCCGCAGTTTCGCAGATTCATCGTCCTCCACGAGAAGTTTAGATTTGGTCGATTTGCAGTTTATCGAGGTCGATGAATTAGAACTGATAGCGGGAGCACCCACCGTACCAACGATTTGTCGCGGAAAGCGACAACCACGGGCTCTCGATCCGTTTTGTTCATTTTGCGTCCCGTAACGCACGCAATTCGCGAAACGTTTTCATGGGTGCCCCTAAATCGCAATGCGCCAACACACCAAAAGCCCGCATTTTTTCACCCGTGTTCGTTACCGTTCAATGCAAGCATAGGATCGAAGAAATGCTGCCAGGCGCCCTTTTGGCCAACCCGGAGCCGCCGTTAACATACGCGCGAACAAATTCACGGCAGCGTAACGCACTCAATTGACGCGGTTGAGGCGCGCAATGGAATGCTTCACGACTTTATTGAATGACCAGCATATAGGTTTGCCTGCTCGTATTGGTCTTGGAATAGCCTTAATTGTAGCTGGAGGCTTACTTTTTATCTTTGCTAGCCATATGGGAGACGTGGTTTCGCACCATGGGGTAAGGAACACCCGTCCAGCGTCACTTGGAATTCTATATATTGGATCAGTAGTATGTGTTATCGCCGGAATACTCGTGGTCTTCAACAAA
>JALYIF010000410.1 GCA_030775925.1 Vulcanimicrobiota bacterium
GCCTAATGGAGCGCGATGACATGCGCGATTTTGTCAATGCGTTGCGCAACCACGAACTCGGGCACAAGGAGATAGCTGAACGCGAGTTGCGCGGGCACGATAGCCGGCTTTCCGCCGTCGGTGTATCACCGGCTGAGGTGAAGAAGATGCTGAACGCGGCTCTCGCCGCCCAACTGCGCGCCCTGTACGATGAGATGCAACGTGCCGAAGTCGAATACGATCGCGTTACGCAGCACGGGCTTCGACAAGGCGATGGATCGCTGTACGGTTTTCGCGGCGGCAACAATGTCGAGTTTGTTTGCCGCTAGCGGAGCGTTTTTGCACGGCCGTGTTCGTTATACGCGGCGAAAATATGAATGCATTTCTCGAAATCCTAAGTGTCCAACCAGGGACCGATGCTTCGCGCTCAGTTCTCTCCCAAGAGTCGACTGGGGGACATTGATCCCGGTTTGTACTAGCAAGTCAATTTTCGTTTGGTTGAGTTCGAAGCCGAATTCCATAGGGTCCGAGTCGAGCGCGTACAAGGGGAACTCTCGCTCTCGCGGCACGCCTGGGCTGAACAAATCCCACGTCCATTCGTTTGGCATATCGAACCAGTAATGCCGCGGCTGCTCCTGCGTCAGCCCCTTTCTCACAACGGTCCAGGTATTTGCCGGCATGCGCGGATCATCGCCAAAAAGTGCAGTTTCAACAACCGTGCAGCCGGAAAACATTTTTTGGAGCCCCATTGGGGTGAAGCGCCAGAGATCGCCGAATCCCTCGCCGACGTGAAAGACGCAAGAAAAGGGCGCCTTTGTAAGGATCAGACCTCCGGGTTTTGTCACGCGGATTTTTTCGCGGCACATTGCCCAAGGATCCAACACATGCTCCAGCACTGAAAACGACATGACCCAGTCGTAGTAGTTATCCGGGACCTCCGGCATGTTACACGCGTCTCCGATATAGGTTGCAGAAACCTTTGCCTCCGGAATTTCCTGGGTGTGGTATTCGGCGCCCTGAAACATCTCGTTTTGGCGAAACAGTTCCGTGGCGCCGCCAGCGCCGATGTTGAGCACCGATCCCGAACAGCGCGGCGCGATAAGCTCTTGCATTAAGCAGTTTAAAAAGACTGTACCGCGGCCTTCATAGGCGTCCAAACGCGTGACCGGCAATCTTGTGGCTTCGCGTTCACCGGAGCCGAGCGGGCAAAGAGGCGGGACACTTTGCAGCCCCTGTGCGTCACTCATGAGGGAACTTCTTTCCGTAGTGCGGAGTGGTTTTTGGGCCTCACCATGGCTGAAAATTTGCTCCAAGCATTTTTTGCAGACGCATGTTCGGTTCTCGGTATCGGTCCTCCAGCGCTAGGCGAACGTCCCGATCCAAGACAGCTAAACCGGGTTCGCTGGCATTTACAATTCCCAGGCCATCGCTCAACTCTGGCAGCGATGCTACTTCCAAGAATTCGTAAAGTCGCCCGGCAACCGCGCGTGGCGAGGATGCGATATCTTCGGTTTTCAAAATTAGCATCTGCGATCGTGGAAAGAGCTTCAACCAAGGCTCGAGCATGGTGGCATACAGCCCGCGGGAAAAATACGAAAATGGGCGGGCGTACCGCAGTGCTTCGGGCAGTGTGCTTTCGCGCATCCTCTCCAGCGCTAATGCTTGTTCGAATGATTCTGTTTCAAGTCCATTGATTGTCGACCACAAGAAGTTTGAGTAAGCCCGATCGACGGGGTTGCGCAAGATGAAAATCATTTTTACGTTGGGTAAGTCTTGACTAATGCGGGCAGCGGCAAGCGAGCTTTCCAAATAGTTCGTACTTTTTTCACCCGCCGTGCGGTCTGCAGGGAGATTGGCAAACCACGTTTCGGAATAGTGGGAGAGCCCGCGTTCGTATTGGCTGTCGACCAGGAAGAACTTGGGTTCTGGAGTTACCGGCTTTGCCATTGCGAGACTGGCATGCCGATCGGCTAGTCGATACAGCCACGTCGTTCCGCATCGAGGGGCGCCGCCGATGATGAATTGTGGAAGGCGTAAGT
>JALYIF010000411.1 GCA_030775925.1 Vulcanimicrobiota bacterium
GATTAACAAAATCCGTGCCCTTGGGTGAGCCGGCTGCCGTAAACGCGCCTTCAAGATCAAGATCATAGAGTGGAATAACCGCGCGGGCGCTGCCAGCCAAATAATTCTCGATCTGAGAGATTGCAGCAGCTGTTTGGCCTTTGGATGTGGCTCCAGCGGTGATAAAGTTCGCGGGCGCCGCTGACTTGACGATTCCATTTACCGCGTCTTGACTAGCGTGCGCGTTGACGTAAACGCTCTCGAAATTGCTATGCACTTCGTGCGACATTGAGTAGTGCTTGGGATTGGGATAGTTATCCCACCCGTTAAAGTGCACGGTGACGTGCAACGGTTGGCAGCCATCGCCGACATAATGCCCCCAAACGCCAATATCGCGGAGCGTGAGTGCTTCGCGCAGCGCACGGTCGGCTCCGAACCACGTGCGGTCATCGGGGGACGCGGAGTGTTGCGCGAGATAGTCATCGGCGCGCCAATAAGCAAAGTCTTTGCGAATTGCTTCCCAACCGTCAATGATCGAATACGGCAGATAACCTTGTTTGTATTGATCGGTGTGCGCGGTGCGCAAAGCCGTGTCATACGCCTCGCGCGTATCCGGCAGCGACGTGAGGTGCAGACCGCCTGCAAGAGACAGATCATCGAAGGCGTCGAGATAGTGACCGGGGTCCTCGTCACCGTCGTGGGGATATCCCGACCCCTTGAGACGATCCATCTCGGGTCCGAGTTCACGCGCTTCATGAAGTGACTGCGGCGTTCGTAAGAATGCAGGCAGCGTGTCAGGCAAATTTTGCATGCCCACTTGATTGATCATGCGATGCCCGGTCGATCCCCACGCGAGCGCTTGTGCACCGCACAGTCCGGCAAACGCAACGATGAAAAGAGCCTGCTTGATCATGAAACCCCTTTGTGAGCGTGAAAGAATCCAGTCAGTTCATCCAAGTGTTCGATCTGTTTTGCCGGCGGTAAGGCGGCAATAATCGTACGGCCGAAACGCGACGATGCAGCCCGGCCATCAAGCAGCGCCACCAAACCCCGATCCGTCTTCGAACGAATAAGCCGGCCGAAGCCCTGTTTGAGACGCACGATGGCGGACGGAACCATGTACGCGTCAAAGCCGCTTTGCCCTCGTGCCTCAAGCGCCTCAATCCGCGCGGCAACGATCGGATCAGCCGGTGAGGGAAACGGGAGACGGTCGATGATCACACATGACAGCTGATCACCAACAACATCAATGCCTTCCCAAAACGTGCCGGTAGCAAAAAGCACCGCATGTGGCGTCGTACGGAACCATTCCAGCAAATGCGGTCGCGGAAGCTCGCCTTGCAATCGCACCGGGTATGCGATTCGTTCCCGCACGAGCGCATAGACTTCGCGGAGCCGGGCATAGGACGTGAACAGAACGAAGGCGCGGCCGTGGCTGCGGTCAAGGCATTCCTCAATCAACGGCGCGGCTAGGCGCGCAAAGTTCGGCGCTTTGGGATTGAGTTGCGCCGGCGCAAGAAAGAGTCTGGCTTGGTTGGGATAGTCGAAGGGCGAGGGCGCCACAAACTCTTGCGCCTCCTGCACCCCGAGCGAGCGACGCAAGAAGTCGAATGACGTGCCGTTTGCGATCGTTGCGCTTGTTAGAACCACGCTCTGCGTGCGCTCAAAAAGTGCCGCCCGCAAGAAGTCGGCGATATCGTGCGGAGCGCTGTTGACTTCATAACGGCCGTCGCTCTCGGCGCGCTCAGCCCAAGCAATGGCTTGGTCCTGCGGCGACTGCGCACGCTCGATGGTTGCCAAACGCGCCAAGACCGAACGCATGGCAAGATCGCGCCGGCGTTCGCCCTCGGCTTCATTTTCCGGTTTGCGCTTGAGCGCTTCGTGCCAGTGTGCGTACAACCAATTTTCCAGCCGGAACAGTGTGTCACGCAACTGCTCCAGCGGCTGGCTTACGTGTTCGTTAGCCGCGAGCGGGTACCGGTCACCGGGCACACGTGCGAGCGTCGACTCTAGCGACCGCACGCCTTCATCAAATTCGAAGTCAAAGTTTCCAGGTACGGTGTACGTGCGATGCAACTTGCGCATCATGCGCCCAACGGTGGATCGTGAAAGGGTAGCTGTCAAGGCAGCGGTCGCCCATCGTTCGGCTTGATGCGCTTCGTCCATGATCACGTAGTCGTAGGGTGGCAACAAACCGCCGCCCATAGCGAGATCTAAAAAGAAGAGTGCGTGATTGACGACGATGATATCGGCGTATTTTGCTTCATCACGCTTCTTAAAGAAAAAACATTCTTTATAGTGTTCGCAAAACTCACCAACGCAATCGTCGGCATCGGCATCGAGTTGTTCCCATTCCGCGGACGGGGGTAGAAAGCTGAGCTCCGCGCGGTCGCCTGTTTGCGTTTGAGTGCCCCAATCCCAAAGGCGCTGCATCGAGCGGCTGGAGGGCAACAAGCGATCCGTTCGCACGCGCTCGAATTTTTGCTTGCAAAGGTAGTGATTGCGACCCTTCGCCAAGGTGACGCGGGCTCGCAGATCCAGCGCTTTTAAGACGAGGGGAATATCTTTGTTATAGAGTTGCTCTTGCAGCGAGATGGTACCGGTCGAAATAACGACCTTCTTCCCGCTGCGCAGGGCCGGGATCAAATACGCAAGCGATTTTCCGACCCCGGTGCCGGCTTCCACGATCGTGTGCATGCCTTCGAGAAAGCCGCGCTCGATGAGTTGCGCCATCTGCACCTGGCCGGGACGCGTTTCAAATCCGGGCAAAGCGCGCGCAATTGGCCCCGCCTCTCCAAAGACGTCATCGATGGCGATCATGGCGTTTCGATATGCGATTCCAACGCTTCACCGGTATTTGTATCGACCACTTGCGCGTACACTGGACGCGGTGGATGGTAGAGCAGCAAACCTAACAGAAAGCCGGCAAGTAAGCCGCCTAAGTGTCCGGCCTTCGAAATGCCGGGGACGAAAAACGTAAACGCAAGATTGATCGCTAAAATTGGAAAGGCTTGCTGGATGAGTTGCCGTCCTTGCGCCCCCGTGCGAATGCCGATCGCAAAGAGTGCGCCGAACAATCCAAAAATAGCACCGCTCGCGCCGACAGTTGGCATATCGTAGCTAAAATAATAAATCGCCGCGCCACTTGCGATGAGTGAGCCAAGATACACCAGAAACATGCGCGCTTTTCCCATGGCGCCCTCGGTAAATGAGCCCATGAAGTACAGCGACATCATGTTCACCGCGATATGCGCGAAACCGCTGTGAATGAAGCCGGATGTGAGGAGTCGATACCACTGGCCGTGAGCAACATTTGGACCATACATGGCGCCCATTTCAAAAATGTTGTCTTGTCCAACGGAGTAGCCTGCGATAAAGACCAGTATGTTGATGAGCATTAGCAGATAGGTAACGGGGTAGGCTCTGCTCACGCAGGTACAACCGTGATCATGCGGGCGAGTTCGAGTGAGATCGCATGCTGCGTCCCATTAATCTTGATGGTAACCGGTCCGCCGAGCGGCGCTTTCTCCGCGATCAGAACATTGGCTCCGGGGCGGAGTCCGACTTCACCTAAGTAGCGTAGAATTTCTGGCACTTCTTCAGTAACGCCATGGACAACCGCTGATGAACCTGACTCGACTTGCGCAAGCGGAACTCCGACCCGAATCGGATCGCTTAAATCCTTGGATGGAATTGGAAGCCCATGTGGGCATGTCTGCGGATTCCCCAACAACTCAATCAAACGCAGTTCCACTTTTTCGGAGATCGCATGCTCGAGCATACACGCTTCGGCATGGACTTCGTCCCACGGCATGCCCAGGACGTCGGTAAGTAATCGTTCCGCGAGACGGTGGCGACGCATGACACGAACCGCGACTTCGAGGCCCTTCATCGTTAATTTCGCTTCACCGCGTGCGCGGTGCTCGATGTATCCGTCGCTTGCCAGCTTCTTCAACATACCGCTGACCGACGCGGGGGCCACCCCGAGCTCGGATGCGAGGCCCGAGGTGGTGACGCCGGGGCCTTCGCGCTCCAGGCGGTACACGGCCTCAAGATACTCTTCGATCGATTCCGCGAAATGGGTATGTCCGGGCATGCCCTCAGCTTCGACGCGTGGGCAACAGTTCCGCGCACGCGGCTTCAAAGCGCGCCGTCATGCTTGCCTTGGCTGCCGCGTCCGCAAAACTGACATCGATCGCATTGCGCGCATAGCGAAGTACCGCATCGAAGCCCACGAGTGATTCGGCTCGTACGTATTCGGCGGTTACATCGGTCTTAAAAAGCGTGGGATCATCACTGTCGAGGACGATCTTCACTCCGGCTGCATCCAGCGCTGCGAGCGGGTGCGGTGCGTCAGGCGGCACCACGCCGGTTTTATAATTTGATGTGGGACATATTTCCAGTGGGATCCCGCGACGGACGAGCAACTCAACCACCGAACGATCTTCCAGCGCGCGGATTCCGTGCCCGATGCGTTCGGCGCGCAGAATTTCGACCGCGGCGTGCACGCTGGCTGCGCCGGCCGCTTCGCCCGCGTGTGCAACCGTATGCAAACCTTCCGAGCGTGCAAAATTAAACGATTCAGCAAACCATGCCGCAGGGAATTTCGCTTCATCGCCTCCAAGGCCGATCCCGATAATACCGCAATCCTGCAGCAAAGCAGCCGTACGCGCCGTTTCCATTGCGCCTTCAACGCCAAAATTTCGCGTTAAATCGCAAATGAATCGAATCTCCGGTCCGCCCGCGGCCGCAATAGCTTGCGCTTCCGCCCACAACGCTTCAAAGGTCAACGTGACGTTGAGTTCGGGATGAAAAAAGCGCCATACCGACGGCGAGACAAAGAGTTCGGCATACATCACGTTATGCGTGCGCGCATCTTGGGCGTACTCGCGAAGAATGCGCACGTAATCTTGGGGCTCGCGCAGCGAACTGCAAACGGCCGCAAAGGTCAGCAAAAACTCCCCAAAATTCTTGAAGTCATAGACGTGATCGGTGCTTGCTACGGGAAGCGGGTCAGCGTCTCCATATTTGGGACGATACACGGT
>JALYIF010000412.1 GCA_030775925.1 Vulcanimicrobiota bacterium
CCTCTAGCCCGCGGCCAACGGTACGATGATGCTTCGGCGGCATTACGCCGTCTGAATGCCGGAATCGATGAGTGGCCGGCGCCGCCGGCGGGACTCTTCGTCGTGGAAGAGCGGCGTGTCTATCTCCGTTCCTACAGTGCGATGACCATAGCGCATGAGTTCGGGCACGCACTGGATTGTGCGCTGGGAGAAGGTGTGTATCTCTCGAGCCATGACGCAACCCTGCGCAGCCTCTTCGAAAGCGCCACACAATTCGTCACGCCATATGCCGCCACTGCCATCGACGAATATTTCGCAGAGGGGTTACGCGCTTATGTGGAGTGTAACGATGCGAATTCATTCTGGCCTCGCGCAACAAGAAAGCGGCTCCAAGCGATCGACGAGCCCTTGTACGACTACATAATCCGTATCTTCGCTTCGCTAAATCAAGAAGCGGCGTAAATTCAATCAAGAGAACGGGGCCGGACCAATATTCCCGCGAAACACGTGTGTCGCGAGCGCCGCGCTACGGATGCACTTTTGCTGCTATCGCACGTTCGACGGCGACCGCATGCTGCGCGCCGCCCCGCACGATCGCATTGATCGAGTAGATGCTGCGGCCCTTACGAACCCACAGGATGTGCGTGATCAGCACTGCCTCGTCACCGACCCCGGATACATGCACGGGCTTAAACTGGAATAGTGATGCGCTCATCCCGGTGACCGAGGCAAAGCGTTCACTTTCATGGCCGGCATCCGCGCTCGAGGTCGAGACGATGACGCTGGGTATGAAATCGGCGGTTCGGTACGTGCAATTCTCCGATCCCGGCCGATCGAGCGCATGTACGGACGAGACCGGCGTACCGAGTGCTTTGCCGACGTCGGCTTTCGAGACGTGGTCACACCCGGCGGCGAGAGCGGGCGCGCCTGGGAGCAATGCCAGCGCCAAAGCGGACGTAACTGCGATGAACGATGAAACCACCCTGGATAAGAACATCATGTACTCCTTTGGTTGTGTGTGTCCGGCTAGATTCGCTTGCACTTGTCGAGGCCGTCCCATTTCCCGTTTGCCGGAAACCCAGCGGGGACCGGAATATGCAGGACCATGGCGGTTTTGTCGGCCGTGATATCGACGGGGTAAAGTCCATCGCCATTCCCCTTATGCGCCATATGGAGCATCCCGTGATTCGCGTCGATCTGCTCGTATGTATAGGGCTTGCTCTCGGCGGATTCCGCGGGGCCGCCATTGGAAACGCTAAGATCGTGAACGCTAGAACCGGACGCCTCGAGCTTCGTCCCCATGAACCCCGTCGCGGAGTCCTTACCGAATTGCACGCTCTGCTTCATGACGATTGGAATATCAAGGTCACCAAAACGGGCGTGCCCAATCGCAACGCATTTCCACGTGCCTATGAGATCTCCCGAATGGTTGGAGACCGGCGGCGCTCCCGGCGGCGCCGGCGGAGGTGTACATTTCAAGGGATTTGGCACCAATTTGCTCACCGCCACGAAAACCGACCCGCTAGCAGGTTCTTGCAACAACGCGCTTAAACGCTTCTCGCCCTCGGCGAGCAGCGGTCCAAAAACGGGCATCAAGTGGTCGCGCACGACTTGCGGGAGCTGGGAGAGGACAACCTTCGCGAGCTGTTCTTGCGCGTGTAAGACGTCGATCCGTTCGACCGACACGTCGACACGCAAAGCTCCAACCAATTGAAGCGAAGCACAGTTCGGCTGGCCGGCATGTTCGGCAACGATGCTCTGGTAAGAAAGTGCCGCTGTCTTGCCGTCTGCCATCGTATGATCCTTAGCGGTGACGGATGCGAAGCTATTGGGATCCGCAAAGCCCTCGACCGGCTGCCACGCGACGGGTGCGTCCTTCGAAGATATCGTGCTGAGATCGACACCGCCCAGCGTCTGGACACAGTCCCCCACCTCGTGCGGCCAGTCGATACTGGGCGCATGCAATGTCGCGACGATTTTACCGTTTTGCGGAGCATCACCGAGTTCAACCTCGTTTGGTTCTCCAGCGACGGTCACGGACCACGGTTGAAGCGTGCTCGCAATCAGTGTGATGGTAGCCAATGCGCCCGCCACGTCTTTGAGTACCGCGATGATCGGAGCGAGTACGCCTGCGACCGCTTCCTGAATTACACCGCTGATGACCTTGATCGCGACGTTCCAGAGCGTGATGAAAAACCCGTCTCCGGAGATGCTGAGCGCATTCTCGACGTCGGCGATCGTCTGCGAAACGAACGACGATACGGTACTGCAGATGCCACCGGCATACGCAGGTGCGGCGATGAGCCGTTCAAAGGCAAAGCGCGATGTGGATTGGCGCGCGTGAGCCGCGGCCGGGCGTGCTGCATCGGCGACGAACAGCACGACGACCAGCATCGGGAATCGGATATTTTCTGGATGCCGGTATTGTTCTGCCGTTCCCATAAACGTTTTCGCGTAGGTCGCTAGGGGGCCCTCACCTCTCTGCAGCCAGGCCGCGATAAAACCCGAGATCCACGGCGCGCTGTCCGGAACGCGTGCGCCGGCCACGTGGTCTATACTTGAGCCGCGCATACCCATCCCGGCCTTCGCTTGGGCCACGAGTCCCGAAAGTTGCCAACGCGTCAAGCGCATCGCAGATGCCGCGCCTTGGGGCGCGCGAACAGGTGAAGCCGCATCGTACGAATTGTACACGCCGACCCCGCCCGCGGCGAGCTGGTCGATCGCGGTCGACATCGGATCGTCCGGGCCGGAAGAGCACCCTCCGAGCAGCGTCGTTTGGATGGCGAGGATAACCGCCAAAATCGCCGAGGAGAGGACCCTCAATCTCGGAACCGCATGACGCCCACGTTCCAGCCGTCGAGGGGCGTTCCTTTTCAGTTGACGAGCCTCTGAAGTGGCGTGACTTCAATCAAGAGAACGGGGTCCAGTCATCCGGAACAATCTTGTGCAGCTTGTTGAATAGCACAAATAGACCGGCGATACGCGAAACAATCTCGCCGACTACCCTGTATCTGCGTCATGAATGCGCGACTTTGTGGGCTGCTCTATCTCACCCTGAAGGTAGCTGGGGTGTTTGCCATCGGTTTTATCCGGTTAAGTCTGGTCGTCCCGGGCAATGCGGCGGCATCGGCGCACAACATCCTTGCGTCGCAAACTCTCTGGCGCTCCGGATTTGCAAGCCTCATTCTCCTGGGTGTTTGCTATGTTGCGGTGGCACTTCTCTTTTACTCGCTGTTCAGACCGTTCAATAAGACTCTCTCGTTGCTCGCTGCATGCTTTAGTTTGGTAGGTGTTAGTATATGCGTCGGCAGCGCGCTCGGCTACTTTGCTCCGTTGTTTATGCTCGACGGCAGCGCATCGCTAAAAGCCTTTGACACACAACAACTCCAGGCTATCGCAATCCTTGCCATCAGAATTGAGGCGTATGGGTATCATTTAAGTCTGGTGTTTTTCGCCGCGGGTCTTCTCTGTAACGCCTATCTGATGTACACATCGGCGCTCTTCCCAAAGTATCTTGCGGTCTTACCGGCCATCGGTGCACTCTCTTATCTCTTGAGCGGCTTCGGATTGTTCTTGATGCCATCATCGGAACTGCTAACATCTCCGCTAATTCTGGCTCCTGGACTCGTAGCGGAAGTGCTCTTCTGCCTGTGGCTGATCATTGCCGGAACCAGAACGACGCTGCAGGCCTACATCCGTTAAATTGTCGGGCGTGACTGCAAAACGACGCTACGGAATATGCCGGGCGTCAATCCGGTAACGTTCTTGAACACGCGCGTGAAATGGCTTTGGTCAACGTAGCCAAGATCTGTTGCGATCTCCGCGAGACGTGCACCCGGATCGCTCAGAGATTGGCAGGCGAAGGCGACCCGTAACCGGTTTACATACTCACCGGCCGTTTGTCCCTCATGAAGGCGAAACGAGCGTGCGAGGGACACCGGGTGCACCCCGGCCGCCGCCGCAACCTCGGCCATACTTTGATTCGTCGATAGATGGGCCGCGATGTAGTCCTTCGCGGCCTGCAGCCACGCCGACCCACCGCTTTGATCGGAGACCGATGCGAATGCCGACAGCATTTCGTACAAGCTGCTTTCAATGAAGAACTCGTTTGGATCGTCAGTTTGAAGTATTTCGTGAAGAATCCGCACGGCCGCCCAACTAACATTGTCGGCGGCAAGCTTCACGCGAACATTGTGCAAATCTACAAAATCGCGTAAGCGCTGGTGCCAAGACGCACCCAGCTCAATCGTGAAAAACGACGCCCCAACACTGGCGATCGAGTCTGAATGCGAATATTGCGCCGGGTGTAATGCAATAGAAAAAGGTTCATAAACGGTCGTGTGCCCCGCATAGGTCTCGCTGTAGCGGCCTTCGATGAGCAAGCAGAAGTACGCGCGTTCGTGCGCATGGATTGGAAGCTCGCATGCAGCCGCGTGGCGAACGACGGAAATCAACGCATCGCAAGACTCCACCTGGCGAACGATATCGCCGTAAAATTCGCCCTGGGCGAGCTTCCTAACCGGAGACGTGCCCGACATTAGGACGCTGGGGAGACCTGTTATATTCCATATACTGTGCACTCTGAGACGCGGCATCGTCGCCGAAATAGCGCTGGATGATACGTAGGCCCAGTTCGATGCCCGATGTCAGGCCGCCCGCGGTCATGAGCTTGCCGTTTTCAACATATCGCGGCCCGCGCACGAGCGTAACCTTTGGAAACTGCTGTTCGAATTTGTCGTAGAAATCGTGGTGCGTCGTCGCTTTTAAACCATCCAGCAAGCCGGTTTTGGCAAGCAAGAACGCTCCGGTGCAAATAGATGCCACAATGTCGGCTTGTGCGCCGGCACGCTGAATCCATGCAAGCTTCTTCTCACTATGTTCCTGCTGTGCACCCATCAAGATGATGTCCGGCTGCGGCACATCGTCGTAAGTGAAATTTGCGCTCACGGGGATACGCCCTGCGACGTCAACCGGCTCCTTGCTGTCCGAAACAGTACCAAGGGAAAATGGCATGTCACCCTGGACCATCACATCTTGCAGCGTCTCCCACGGCCCGGCAATATCCATCACATTTGCATTTTTCCCAATTACGAACGCGACAAATAACTGGCGCCCCGAGGGCGGCTTCAAATCTGGCTGGATACCGATCGCGCGAACTGGCAACGGGGCCAGCGCCGCGGCAGTAGCGGTTACTCCGGAAATAATGACATCACGCCGATTCATCATGTTCTCCTCCATATACACAGTATGATGAGATCAAGACGGGAAGTATTGTACGGGATTAACCGGTCGAGGGAGCACCAGCATTGTGCCGTATGCTATTGTAAAGCATGATCTATCTCATCGCGCTTGGATTAGGCTTTGTTTCTGGGTTGCGCACCTTCACCAGCATTGCAGCGCTGCTTCTGGTTCGGGGCGGTACGTGGGGAATCGTTGCGTGCATCGCGGCGCTTGGCGAGTACGTCATAGACCTTATGCCCTGGGTTCCCTCGCGCACCGCGATGCCCTCGATCATCGTGCGGTCACTCAGCGGCGCGTTCGTGGGCTATCTTTTTGCAACGATGCATGGCGCTTCAGGGCTCATCGGTGGCGTTGGCGGGGTCATTGGTGCCATCGCCGGCACCTTTGGTGGCCACAGCGTGCGGCTCTGGGCTATCGACCGGATCGGCGCGATTCCGGCTGGACTCGCGGAGGACCTCATTGCAATTGGAATTGCGATTTCCCTCGTCCTCGCTCCCATTCCCGGGGGCTAGCCAAGCTTACGGCCACAGCATTGCAGCGCCTCTGACGCCACTTGAATCACCGTGAAGCGCACGGCGCAATTTGGTGTCAACCTCCCCGGCGAGGACGTAGCGCTCCAAACGCGGCGGAACGTCTTCGTACAGGCGGTCAATGTTCGAAACGCCTCCGCCGAAAACGATTACCTCCGGGTCGACTATGTCGATGACGACAGCCAGGCCGCGCGCCAAGCGGTCTTCGTAATCATTCATGCACTGTTGCGCGTCGGAATCGCTCTGCGAAGCCATTTGCGCAATCGCCGTGGGCGAAGCATCGTTGCCAGTCAGCGCCCGGTACTCGCGTGTGAGACTAGGACCCGACAAAAACGTTTCAATGCAGCCAAATTTTCCGCAATAACATGCTGGCCCGGGCCGCTCGTCATCGCGCGGCCACGGCAACGGCATATGACCCCACTCGCCGGCTAAGCGATTGCGGCCTTCGATCCCAAACTTGCGATGGACGATCGCTCCGCCCACTCCGGTTCCGAGTATCACGCCAAAAACTAGGTTGCTATCTGCGGCTGCACCGTCAACTGCCTCCGAGAGGGCAAAGCAATTGGCATCGTTAGCGATCCTCACCGCTCGGCCCAGGCGTCGCGATATATCGTTCTCAAAATCATGGCCGATCAGAATCGTGCTGTTCGAATTCTTGATTAGCGCCGTGCGTCTCGACCGTGCTCCCGGCGTTCCTATGCCGATCGTCCCCGTTTTGCCCGTCTGCGATTCCACACCGCGCACAAGATCGACAATCTGTTCGAGCGTCGCTTCATACTGGCCGGCCGGAGTGGCAACACGACGACGCACTATGGTCGCGCCGGCGTCATCTAATGCAATAATTTCAATTTTTGTTCCGCCAAGATCGACACCGATGCGCATGGTCCCGTTAGTGGCCAAGATGCCAGCCGTGCTTTTCACATTCGTACGGGCGCAAGCGGACACTCGTTTTTGGAATTGCGCGTTCCGCTTGTTTACGTGTAGCGAACGCCGCCTTGGGTGCACCCGTCTTGTTATAGCAGCTGCGTGCGCCACCGCTCTTGCGTTCTGTCACCGTGCAAACCGCATCGCATGCTTGGACATCTGCCAGCCTTCAGTGGCTTAGGAATCTACGCCTGTCGCAGGACCTCGTCGGGCCCAAAGGGCCGCCCTGAGCGCCACACAGGGAGTGTGGCAGAAATCTCCGTCCCGTGTTTTGTGGAATCCACCGATAGTTTTGTACTCAACGTCGAAATAATGTACATGCCGCGCCCCCCTTCTTGGAGGTCGCAAGGTGCTCCGAAGTTGGGCACAAATCCCGTTCCTTCATCGATTACCGTTAAGATCGGCTGAACGTCATCCCAAACCAGATGCATTTCGATTGAACCCGACGCATAGAGAATCGCGTTCGCTAACAGTTCTCCGCAAATAAGTTCGGCCGCCGCAAAGTCTGATTGCGAAGCGCCGTAGGCTCGCAGCAAATGGATGAATTCCCGTCGCACTTTTTGACTTTGCTTGGCGTCCAGCGATCTATAGGTCCATTCCACAGTATTCTGTGTATACCGCCATCGCGCCATCTCAAACAGTATAAGTGGGACCGTAAGCTTGCTTCCCTCGTAAAACTTCCAGCTAAAGTGACATGCCCCGAACTAAAGCTCGGCTATAGCAGGGAGAGCGGCACCAAGCGGAACTCGCTCGCGCGAGACTTGGAACGCTAAGATCATGGCACCGACTAAGAGCATCGCTGCCAAAAACCATGGAGCTCCCGGTATATGCCAATCCCGTTCGCGAGCAATGAACAAGGAGTATATGCCGCCAAACAGCAGCGGTCCAATCATCATTGCAATTCCTCGGAGGCTGCCCAAAGCGCCCTGCAATTCACCTTGTTCACTCTCGGTCACGCGAAACGACATCAGCGACTGGGCGGCTGGGCCATTCACGTTAAACAGATTCATAATTGGAATCGCCAGAAGAAAGATCGCTCCGGTCGGCGCGGCACCGAACAAAAAGAATCCGATGGCGCCGCACGCTAGTCCCGCAATCAGTGTTCGACGCTCACCCAGCTTCTTAACGACCGGTTGCACCAGACCTCCGGATACAATGATCGCGCACACGCCGACAAGGGTAAGCGATAGTCCGATACTCCGCGCGTTCCAGGCGTAACGATGGATGACGTAGAGCGAAAACACCCATGGCAAGACTTCATGCGCAACGTAAAGGAGAAACAGAATTATTGCAAGCCGCCAAAGCTCCACATGCGAACGCAGCAACTTCAACGCACCGAGTGGGTTCGCTCGAGACCAAGCAATGGTCACCGAGCGACGGGCGATGGGGAGTGACTCCGGCAAGATCAAAACGCCGTACACCACGTTTGCGATACCGACGGCGGCAGCCACCCAGAAAGGTAGTCGCACATTCGAATACCCTAAGAGCCCACCAATCGCCGGCCCTAAGATAAAGCCAAGTCCGAAAGCGGCCCCGATTTTTCCGAATGCACCCGCACGCTGCTCCTGCGGAGTTATGTCGGCAATATACGCATAGGCCGTAGCAACGCTTGAGGTCGTGATTCCCGAGATCGCGTAACCCAAGAAGAGCCATCCTGCGCCGGGCGCTAGCGCCATGATGATATAGTTTAGTGCCGTGCCAAAGTTTGAAATCAGGATGACCGGACGGCGACCAATGCGATCGGAGATGAGGCCTAGCACAGGCGCGAAATAGAATTGCATCAACGCGAAAACGGCACCAAATATACCGAGCGTCCACGCCGCCCGCGCCGCGTCGTTCCCAAGAAAACCAAGCAACAGTTTAGGAAAGACGGGGATGACGATTCCCATCGCAATCATATCGAGCGCGACCGTGATGAAGATAAAAATCAACGCGCCGTTGCGTTTGCTCATGCGGCTAGCTCCTTAGGAGTGGGGATGCGCTCGATGCTCACGAGCCAAAGCTCGAAGGCCCGTTGGATCCGCTTGCGATCGTGCGTGGCACAGAGGTCCAGCATAAATCCGCGGAAACCGGCAACGATTACGGTCGCGATCGCGCGAGCGTCGGCACGCTTATAGCCTTCGCGTACGCGCGGCGCCTCTAAAAACAAAAGCCAATCCTCGACGGCGCTCTGCAAAAAGCCCTCAAAACGCGCGCGATCTTGAAGTGCAAGCGCGTAGACTTCGAAGAACAAGCGAAAAACCGCCTCCGCCTTTGGAGCGCTCATGACCGACCAGATGGCGCGGCACGCATCTGCGGCTCGCGCATCATGCTCAACCTTGAGCGCGGCAAACAACTGCCGTTGCCGCATGCGGGCTCCCTGAAGTACCTCAACGATTAGGGCCTCTTTGCTCTTGAAGTAGTACAAAAGCACGCGGGGGCTCGTGCCCACCGCCTTTGCAA
>JALYIF010000413.1 GCA_030775925.1 Vulcanimicrobiota bacterium
GGCCGGTGGATCTTCGCGATGGTGGCGATGAAAAACATAGTAGAGGAATGGCTTGTGCGTTTTTTCCTTGGGGCTCGGCGTTGCTTGATCTGCATCCGCTACCATGGCCTCGATGGGCAAGACGGGATGTACCTTCGTCGTTTTCACCGCGCGATGGTATCCGGCACGAACGGGTTGAATGACCGCTAGACGTCTCGTATGGGTTGAAGATAGGGCGATGCGGGTGGAGTCGGCGCCCGCGTCGTCGATATGCGAGGAGAGCGAGCGCGTGAGCCGCTGCCAAATGCCCATAACGTTCCGCACATAATTCTGGGTCTCCGTATATGGCGGCACGCCGCCGTAGCGTTCGACGGCTCCGGGTCCCGCGTTGTATCCGGCCAGCGCAAACTGGTATCGCGTGTTTTGGTTGTATCCGCCGAAGCGGTCCAAGAGGCCGCGAAGATAGTGCGCCGTTCCATTCAAATTGGAAAACGGTTGGTAGGCGTTCACGCCCAGTCCGGCTGCCGTGCCGGGCATGAGTTGCCCAAGACCGCCCGCACCGACCGGAGAGGTCACGTAAGGGTGCCAAGATGACTCGATGGCGACGAGCGCCACTAGCAGTCGCGCGTCGAGCCGGTAATACAGCGCTTCCGTGCGCACGTGATCTGCCAAAACGTGGCTTTGAGCATGCGAAAGGTTGGGATTGAATGTGCGCAATACGCGCGCATATTGTGCGGTGCTTGAGTAAGGAGCAGCAGAGGCTGGCGTGAGGGCCGCTCCGGTTAGAACGATTGCAAGGACGGCGCCTCCGATGCGGCGCGCGATGACGGCAAAGGAGCGGTTGCCATAGCGGCAACGCCTATGCGAATTTCCCATACTCCACTATCGGCGGGCAGCTGACCAAATAAAGACGGATTGAGATGCCGCTCGGTAAGCGGAACAGCGACTAAGCAGGCGCCTAAAACAGATACTGTTTCATACAGTAGACGCTGCCTCCCGATTTACGAAATTCGCTAGTGTCCACGCTCAAAATGGTATAGTGCAGGGCACGTAAACGGGCGATCGTTTGCGTCGCCGCTTCGTCAATAATGATGTGCTTTCGCGGGCCTGCGGTGGCGTTAGCAGCCATCGTTAAAGCCTCATTAGAATTGAGTTCGATCAAGCGTTTGAAGGCGCGGTTTAGTTCTATTATGCCCGCGGGCGAGAAGGCTTGAGGCACAATGAGGGCGGTGTCTTCGTCAAGCGCGCACAACGCCGTGTCCAAATGATAGAAGCGTTCATCGACGAGCTCAAGAGGCACAACTGCTGCTTCAAATGCCCGCTCTATATAGGGGTAGGCTTTTAAGGAGCTCCGCCAGCCATAACCCCCATAGATGATCCTTTGCCCCGGATGCCAGACAGCATCGCCGCCGCCTTCGAAGCCGATCTCAGGCGGCACGACATCTTGGATTCGATACCCGAGTTGAACGAGGCGCTCACGAGTTGGGCTCACCTCGGCAGCGCGTGATGGGAACTTCATGCAGCTGGGCACCGCAATGCGCTCCCCGGCACGGTTCAGCCCAGTGAACGCAGGGTTTGCGGTGAACACCATGTCTTCAAGCCCCGGCACTGGCTCGATTTCAAAGACCTCAAGTCCGGCGGTCTCGAATGTAGTGCGCATCGCAAGCCATTGCTGGAGCGCAAGGGCCCGATTCACGGGCGGCGCCCCCTCCATAAATGGGTTCTTAACATCGAGTAGATCAAAGTACGTAGGCCGGCACAGTAGCACCCCAGTGGGTTGCGGCATGGTCATGATGCGTTATAATCGACTTTCCGGGAGCGATTGCCCTGGAAGAAAGCGGAAGACGAACGCGTGAATGCCTCAGGTTTTGCGGTCTCAGATGCTGTCGCCGCCGATATTGCAGCTATGGGCAAATTCGCTGCCGACCGTGGATGGGTTCCAGCGACCAGCGGGAATTTTTCTTCTCGGGTGGACGACCGCCACATCGCGATCACGCGGTCTGGAGTCGACAAGGGTAAGCTCGTCCGGGACGACGTCGTGATGCTGTGCCTGGATGAAGCGATTCCGCCGGGGGTTTCGGCTGAAACTCCCCTGCACGTGGCTCGCTACCGCGCCGCTCCTGGGATCGGCGCCATCATGCACGTTCACTCAGTTTCCTCGACGGTGCTCTCGCGGATGCATGCGCGGCAGGGTTTCGTGGAGTTACGGGGCTACGAAATGCTCAAAGCGCTCGAAGGCGTTACCACGCACGACGAAACGCTGAGCCTGCCGGTGTTCGCTAATTCACAAGATACCGCAGCGCTGTCTTTGATTATTGAGGAGCGCTTGGGAGCGAGCAAAGTGCCCGGTTATTTGCTGGCCGGACACGGGATGTACGCCTGGGGAGCGAATGCTGATCAGGCACGGCGGCACTTGGACGGCCTCGAATTCATGCTCGCATGTGCTCTGGAAGAATGGAGACTCCAGCGATGACCGCAGTTGCCTCTTTGACAACGCTATTACGCGTGTACGACGATGCCCATCCGGATGCTCTCCTTCATGAAACCGTGGAT
>JALYIF010000414.1 GCA_030775925.1 Vulcanimicrobiota bacterium
GCCTAGTTTTTAACGACCGCGAACAGCGCTGCATGGAAAAACCGATGGCCTACGACAACGTGACGATCGAACGCATCCTCGTCGCCTAAGCGCCACGATGGGCGACATCTACCTTATAGAAGCTGCATTTCGCTTGGCATATTCATCGCCAAACTCTCCAGCCCAGAAATCTTCTTGCGGTGTTCTGTGTTTTTTCAAAAACCGATCTCGCGCCTAGGCCGGCTTTGCATCCACAAGGAACTGCAGGGTTCGCAGCTCCCATACATCGCGGGGCGTAAGACCTTTGAGCGAACCATTGGGCATGTTGACTTCGATCGTATTGCCCTCGGGACACTCAAACACCGGAACGCGGCCATCAGCGTTTTGAGCCAAGCGTTCAATCGAATACCCAGTTTGAGCGAATAGATCGATCACGCCTTGCAGGGTGAAAAATCGAATGTGCGTGACATCGAGAAGGCCCTCTTCCTCATATTGCCACCGCCCTGCAAGTAGCTCTGTTATCAGCCACAGATTGCGGACGTTGGGAATACTGGCCAACACTTGTGAGTCCTTGGACAAAAATGGTTTGAGCCGCGCCATAAGCTTCCACGGATCGTACAAGTGCTCGAGGACGTCCGGCAAGAAAACCGTGTCAATGCTGCCGTGCGAATAGCCCACGGACTCAAAATCCAAAGTCTCGACGTTTTCGCGCAAGACGCGGTCAACTCGCGTTGCTGCCAACGTGGCAGCTTCTTCGCTGAGTTCCACTCCCGTGACGACTGCGTGCGGATACATTTTTTTAAGCATGAGGCCGGTAGCGCCACCTCCGCACCCGATGTCCAACACAACGCGCGGCGTATGTGTTAGCAAGTTTATCAATTCTGGACGAGCGTGGTCGTAATACTCCTGCGTTCCACCTTTTTGCGCAACGGTACGCGGGTCTGAGAGCTCATGCCAAACATAGCGCGGGCCCGTTCCGGTAGATGGAGCACTAGCGACGGCGGGAAGTTTTTTTAAAGTCCAACTAGAGATGCGCTCGGCAACCGCCGCGGCCGCACGTTCGCCCGCTTTTCCGTCGTTGCCGGCGTGAAAGAATGGCAGGCGCTTGTGCTGCTCGGTAACAAACACCCGACGAGCATCTGAGTCTCCAAGCATGGTCTGCAAAACGTCGGCCAACCCAGAAGGGTTCTCCACCTGTACGAGTGGGATCGCGTCGCGACGATCCAGCGCGGGGCCGAGAAGCCAAGACGATGGCGCCCAAATTCCAATTGCGGGTATCCCGCAGATCATCGCTTCAACAAATGCGTTGGAATCGTAGCCGACGAGAACGTCTGCCGCACACAAGAAAACGGGCATGTCGCCATCGGCATAGGCGATCCCGTTCATTCCTTCTTCTTGCGCCAGTCGTGCACACATTTCTCGTCCAAATTGAGCATTTGAAGGCCGGTCTTTGACAACGACGTTGAATTCAAAGCCGCCGCTACGGATCACGGCGCAGGCCTTTAAAAAAGCTCGCAAAGTGTTTTCGTAAATATCTTTATCTTGCAGCGCGGTAAGTTTTGCGTTCCACGTAGTCGCAAACACCACCAGTGGAGCGTCTGCCTTTAGCGAGAGCTGCTCGTAAACGGCCTTGCGATACTCATTCCGCGAATGGAGAATCGTACCGTACCCATCCCAGGCGGGGTTTCCAGTGACTACAATGCGGTCCGCTGGAATGCCCATATCGAGGTACGGCTCCATACCTCGTTCTCCAAAAACTAACAAATAATCTGCGAGCATTTGATTGGTAATCGTATACGTCGCACCGATATTGCTTCCGTGACTTAATAAGAAACTTGGAATCTGACGGGCCTTAGCCCAAAGAGCCGCCGTCTTAGCCATCGCAAGGTCTGTCTCATTGAGGAGTACGCCAGCAATGTCTTCGCGGCTGCTAAGCTCATCCAGACTGTCGACCAGCGCCATCGCACCATGCAAGCCCTTTTGAAAGTCGCGGGCGATTATCTGCGCAATCGCGGTGCGGTCCAGATCACCTAGCGATGCTTCCGCCTCTAAGAGTTGCGGCAAGGCTACGGTGGCTCGTTCAGAAGCGACGGCGGCTTTGGTTAACGTATCCGCACTGGCCTGCGTGGCCAAAGGAATTATGCGGCCGCCGACGCTCGCTGCTACCTCGCGCATGCCTGGCGGCACTTGGTTTTCCGGGATTGCAATATCAAAGCCGTAGTGCTGAACTAGGAACCCTAGAACATGTGCATTCTTGGGCCACAAGAGCGAAACGAGGACGCGACGAGCCATATTATTTCGCCGCCCTGTCCAGCGCTGCACTCAAAGGGGCTTTAAATGCACCCACGGCCCCATCGAGCACCGCAATCATAAGATCGTACTCTAATGACTTTGCCACCGGAACTCCCCGGTACGTCAAGGCCTCACCGACCGCTGCTCGTTGATGGAAGGTTTCTAGCAGTGCAGTTATGGCAGCATCCGTGCGAACGCGCCCATACACGGCCTTGCATTCCTCTAAATAACGTTCCTCGACCAAATCGTCCAAGCTGATGGGCCACCCCCACTTGATGTTTGCCGAGAGCATTCGCAGAAATGCGTAGCGGCTTGGCGGGTGCTCAAGATGTTGAGTAAGGGCGACGCGAAACGTCGCAACATCAATGCCTGCTACCCTCATCGTCTCGCTATTAATACCCGCCGCTAGAGCGGCGTTCACAGCGGTATTACGACGGACGAAAGATCCATTGGCATCCGGGTCCGCCACGTTATCTAAGACGACCACATATCTGCAGGCCGTCTTGCTCGTTAGGTTCCCAAACAGTTCTTCTTCCACAAACGTCAGAAAGTCGAACATCCGCTCATCGGCCCCGATCCAGGTCAAGAGCCGGTCCCACGCCTTTCCCGAAAGAGGCGTATGCTCGAGAAACCGGTTATAGCCACTGCTTCCGATCAACACGCTGTACGGCTGTATCTTCACAATGCGCAATTTTGACTCATCGCAAAAGGCAACGAGGTCCTCAATCTTAAGCCGAAGGTAATATTCGCTTTCGTGCTTGGCCGCGAAATGATCGACACCATAGGCTTCGTCGCGACCAATCGCTTGTGCGTACGCAACATCGTGATCGAGAGAGAACATGTCGAAAACCATGCGTCCACCGTGTTTGGTAACGCGCTGCCATTCCTTGAGAATCGGCTGCCAATGCGGGAAATGCGCGATGGTATTTAAACCCATCACCGTGTCAAATGTAGCATCTGCAAACGTAAGTTTTGCGAGGTCGTCTTCTTGAAGTACGAGATTCGTCGAGCCGGCTAGTTCCTTCGTCTTCTGCAGCATGGCGACCGAACTATCGACTCCGGTGACGGAGTAACCGGCACGCGCGAGCGGCAAGCTTGCACGGCCCGTCCCGACACCGACGTCGAGAACGGACGGGCCGCAAACGTAGCGCGCAAAAGCGCCGACTTCGATGCGGTTCTTGAACATGATGGCGCCGCTTGGGTCGATCATGCGCTGCGCGTAGCCGGCGACCATGTTCTGGTCTTTCCACGCGTTTGTTTTCCAGGCGATGAGGTCTTTCTCCGAGGCCATTACGCCCGTCCAACGTACTTCATAATGCCACCATTTTATTCAGCTCTTCGATTTGAGGCACGGTAAGAAACCACTCGTTGGTGCCCGAATTGTACTCAAAGTCTTCCGGGACTGCGGTGCCGACTTCCCCTAATAAGTTCCGCGCATAGTCCACTTTTGTCGAGAAAAGAATGGGAGGCGGTTGAATGACAAAGTGATCCTTAAAGCGCAGCGTTAAATGGGACTCATCGCGCGGGCACATGGCTTCGTGGAGTTTCTCACCTGGCCGAATCCCTACAATTTTGAATGGCTTATCCGCAGCCAGAGAGCGGGCGAGGTCGGTGACGCGGACGCTGGGGATGCGAGGGACAAATATTTCGCCTCCTTGCATCCGCGCAAATGCCTTTACAACGAAATCAACCCCTTCCGGGAGTGTGATCCAAAAACGCGTCATGCGCTCGTCGGTGATCGGCAGTTCATCTACTCCTTGGGAGAGTAAATTTTGAAAAAATGGTAGCACCGATCCGCGGGATCCCACGACATTGCCGTACCGAACCACGGCGAAGCGCGTTGGATGTCCACCTGCAATATTATTTGCGGCGATAAACAATTTGTCGGAACACAACTTCGTAGCACCGTAAAGGTTAATTGGATTGACGGCCTTATCGGTGGACAGAGCGACGACCCGCTTTACCGAATTTGCAATAGCGGCCGTTATAACGTTCTGAGCGCCGTTAACATTGGTCTTGATACATTCAGTTGGATTGTATTCAGCGGCCGGAACTTGTTTTAACGCCGCAGCGTGCACGACGTAATCGATACCGGCCATTGCCTGCTTTAAACGTTCCGAGTCCCGCACGTCGCCTAGAAAAAAGCGGATGCATTTGTCAGTAAACACTTGCTGCATCTCATATTGTTTGAGTTCGTCCCGCGAGAATACGACCACGCGTTTGGGCTTATACTGTTTTAAGATGGTGGCAAGAAAATTCTTACCGAAAGACCCGGTCCCGCCGGTCAGTAAGATGGCCGCGTCGTCAAACATTAGGTGTCGTCTCCGAAACGCTCATCCGATATAATCCCCTGATTTGCAAAGCGGACAGATTGGGCACTCGCGAGCCGGAGTCATTTTCCACCTTCAATCCGCCGTCCCAAGACGAATGCTTCCGCCGCGGCAACCCCCGCTGAAGCTCCGCGCCATCGCGCCAAATGTTCGACGGCTTGATACGATCGAGGATGCGGCCACGGGCGCATCTCCTGATCGTATTCGCGGAGGGCCGCGAGTTTTTGAGCCAAAAATGCATCGATGTCGACAAAGATATTGGGCATAAAGGGCCGCTCCGTCGTCGGGCGCCATTCCGTGCTCGATGGCACTTCAAAGAAACGCAATTCTTTGACGCCGTGACTGGGTTGCGGGCGGCAGGCTACGCTAACGCACTCGTTTACCCGGACGTGGTCGATGTTCATGTCGCCGAAATGATGTGAATACACCGCGTCAGGGCGAAGCCGGTCGATAGCATCCTCGATAATTTTTACGACGTCGAGCCGGCCGACCTCGTCCATTCGATTGTCAGGCAAGTCGCCAAAGGTAATGCTTCGCGCTCCCAGGATTGCTGCAGATCGCCGCGCCGCCTCGCGCAGCTTTTCAAGAGCATCCGAATCGCCCACGTCGCCCCGGCTATAGAGCCCCTGGCCCAAAATCAAAATGTGAACGGCCGACCCGGCCGCAGCATCCTTGGCGATAGTACCGCCACAACCGAGGACTTCGTCATCCGGATGTGCCGCGCACACTAAGACGGTGTCGAAGGGTTTGAGCATATATGGGCTATCGGTTGCCAGCGCCCGAGCGCTTAACATGATCTACCATTGCCTGCACAGAGGTTAACTTACACAATTTTAACAGTATGCTCACTCGGCGGGCCGGTCGTGGCGCTTGTAATAACCAGGTTTCACGACCATTGGATTTCCGACCACCAACGAGTACGGCGGGATATGACAGGGTTCCACGTTGGTGCCCGCCGCAACGACGGAATGATGCCCAATG
>JALYIF010000415.1 GCA_030775925.1 Vulcanimicrobiota bacterium
ATTATCGCATCGTGGATATCGGTCGGACGCTACCTGCGGACTTAACGCGAGATCTGCTCGCGGAGGTCCTGTGCTACCGATCGCTCTATGACGCGCTCTGCAAACTCGTGCAAGATGCCGTCTTCGAATTGGACCACCGAGGGAACATCTTACGCTGGAATATGCCGGCCGAAGCCTTAACCGGTTACTCGGCGCAGAGTGTAACCGGCAAGAATGTGTCCGAGCTGCTGCTCGACGGAAACCCGGAGATAATTTTCTCCATCCCCGAAGACGGCACGGCGCATGAAGTGCGCTTTGCCCTGCTCGATCCGCGCAAGAAGCGGATCGATTTGCGTGGATACGCCGTGGCACTTAAAGGTGAGGGGGCAATCGAGGGGTGGCTGGTCGCTTGTACCGCGTCGCGCCGGACTGAAGAGATCGAACAACTTAAGAATGAATTTGTAAGTTCGGTCTCTCATGAATTGAAAACACCCCTGGCCGCGATCAAGGCGTATTGCGTTACGCTGGTTTCAAATCCAACGCTCGGTCAAGCGCAGCGCGAAGAATATCTAGGCGTCATCGATCAGCAGACGGATCGCCTAACGCGTTTGATCGACGACTTACTCCTGGTCACGCGCGTCGAGGCCGGTCAAATGCTCAAACGGCGTGTGCTCCTCAGTTTAGACTCCATCATGGAACGCGTAACCGGTGATTTACAATATGACCCGGCGGTCCACCGCGTTGAAGTACAAACCAATGGCGTACGGGTATCGGGGGATCCCGACCGCCTCGTCGATGTGCTCACGCACTTATTGGACAACGCCATCAAGTACGCACCCGCCGGCGGCACGGTGACGGTCGACGCGCACATGGTTGACGATCGCACCGTTATTACCGTACGCGACGAAGGCATTGGCATCGATTCGGACCATCTGCCCTTCATCTTCGATCGTTTCTACCGTGTGGATTCGGATTTAACGTCCAACGTGGGTGGCAGTGGGCTTGGTCTTTTCCTGGTCAATGCGCTCGTCCGTGCCCACGGCGGCAACGTTGACGTGCGCAGCGAAGTGGGAGCGGGCTCGACATTTTCGCTCTCCCTACCGGTGCGCGAATGACTAATGCACGTTTCGATGATACGAACGGCCGCCGGATTCTCGTCGTTGACGACGACCGGAATCTGCGCAAAATTATCACGACCAATCTCGAACTGGCGGGATACGATGTGACGGCCGCCGCCAGTGGCGTGGAAGCGATGCAGATCTTGGAAGACCTGCAACCCGATCTCGTGTTGCTTGACGTCATGATGCCCGTAATGGACGGCTATGAGACAACACGCCGAATTCGCAAACATCAGACCAACTCGCATGTGCCGATCATTCTCCTTACTGCCAAAGGCGAGGTGGAAGATAAAGTCGCCGGCTTTGATGCGGGGGCCGATGATTACATTACCAAACCATTTGGGCCGCAGGAGATGCTGGCCCGGGTGCGAGCGAAGATCCGGCGCGTAACGGTCGATTCATCTCTCTCGCCCTTAACGCGCCTGCCCGGCAACCTCGCGATCGAGGCGGAGCTCAAAAAGCGCATCGATATGCAGCAGCCGTTCGCCGTGCTCTATGAAGATCTCGATAACTTCAAAGCCTTTAACGATGTCTATGGATTTACGCACGGCGATGAAGCGATCCAACTCGTCGCTTCGACGACTGTGGATGCGGTGCGGCGGCGCGGAAACGAAGACGACTTTGTAGGCCACATTGGCGGCGATGACTTTTTAGTCGTTACTACTCCGGACCGCTCAGAAGAGATCGCACGCGAGATTATCGCGCAATTCGATCCGGACATTCGCAAACTCTATACGCCTCAAGACCTTCGCCAAGGATATCTTGAAACACGCGATCGCCGCGGCTCATTAAACCGTTATCCCGTCATGTCCCTTTCAATCGCCATTGTTACCAGTGAAAATCGCCCACTTTTGAATTACGCGCAAATTGGCGAGGCCGCCGCGGAACTGAAACGCTATGCCAAGCAACTCGGAGGGTCCGTGTACGTTAAGGACAAGCGTCGCCAATGATCGTGCGCCGACTTTTGGCCGCGGTAACAATCATGTGCATGGCGGGCGCGCCGGCCGTTTCGCGCACCAAATACGACAGCCAAATCGAACAGCATCGCCGCAATCAAGAACAGTTGCACTCGCGCCTGCAGCAGAAGCGCGGCGAGCTCCATGCCGCGCAAGTTCGTGTTGGCGATCTTCAAGGCCAGCTAGCGCAGACCAACCACGCAATCACGGTCGTGAACGTGCGCATCGACGAACTCTCCGCCCAGCAGCATGTGACGGAACGACGCCTCTCATGGAACACCGTCCAGCTCAATGCGGCCAAGGCCACGCTCAAGCTCCACAGTGATGCACTCAAACGCCGGCTAATAAACATCTACCAACACGGTGATCTCGGATATCTCGACGTGCTGTTATCCGCATCATCGTTTTCAGATTTTGTCGAGCGCTGGGATGATTTGCGTTTGCTGGTAGCGGCCAACCAACGCGCGATTCGGCAACGTCGCGATGCGGAGCGCAAAGTGGCTTCGATCGAATCGCAGTTGCAAGCGACGCAAATCGCACTCGACCGCGCGGCGCAAGAACAAAGCCGTGCGAAAAACCAATTAAACATGCTTGCCAGCGAACGCGAGCAACTCGTCAGTATTGCCGACCAGCAGCGGCGCCACGTCGCCGGGCAGGTTGCAGAAATTGAAGACCTCTCCTCGAGCGAGGAGTCCCAGCTCGAGGCGCTCATCATCGCACGGCAACGCGAAATTCAAGCCGAGCGCCTCGCTCGACAGCGCGCTGCCGGCATCACGGGTACGCCGGTCGCCGAAGGGGGCGGGTCGCTTGCTTGGCCGGTCTCTGGAACCATTACCTCACCGTTCGGCTACCGCCACAGCCCGTTCGGAGGCGGCCTGGAGTTCCACCAAGGCCTCGACATCGGCGCCCCCCAGGGCACCACCATCACGGCGGCCGCGGGCGGAACGATTATCTCGGCGGGCTGGTATGGCGGCTACGGCAACTATATCCTCATCGACCATGGCGGCGGCGTCGCCACTGGCTACGGGCACTGCTCGCAAATCTTCGTCTCGGCGGGCCAACAGGTCCAACGAGGGCAGGCCATTGGAGCCGTCGGTTCGACTGGGGCCTCAACTGGCCCCCACCTTCACTTCGAGGTTCGCGTCAATGGCAA
>JALYIF010000416.1 GCA_030775925.1 Vulcanimicrobiota bacterium
ACCCATGACTATTGGAGCACGGTTTATCGTGCGCAGGAGCAATTTTCCACGCTGGTGCGCGATGGGTTGGGCGATGGAATCTTTGCACGCCAAGCGGCGCGCGAACTCTTCCTGCTCCAGAGTAGCGATTGGCCGTTTTTGATGAGTAACAAAGAAGCTGATACGTATCCGCATGAGCGCGTCGCAGCGCACGCTGCACGCTTTGAAAACCTATTGGCCGCATCCCGCGATGAGCCGTGCGACCAAGAAATTGTCGCCCAGGCGATGCAGGATGACTCGCTCTTTACCAGTCTGGATTCGCGGGCTTTTCAACAGGCGGCCAGCCGCGCATGAAAGTAGCATCGCGAATTGATGCGCGCGAGGAAACTCTCGAGCGGGTGGCTGACGAGGTTGCGCAAGTTGTTTACGGTGGCGGAACGGTGATCTTCCCAACCGATACCGTCTACGGCATCGGATGCGATCCGTATCGCAGCGATGCGATCGATAAAATTTACGGTGCGAAACAACGTCCCGATAACAAACCGCTCAGTATTCACCTTGCGACCGTTGCGGAATTTTTGGAATATCTCGAAGGAAATGCGATCGCTACGCTGGCAGCGCGAAGGCTGATGCCCGGACCCGTCACAATCATTGTGCGCCGTCCTGTGTTTATTAGTGAGGATGTGAGCGCGAGTTTGGCGACGGTTGGATTTCGGGTCCCGGACGATCCGGTCTGTTCGGCCATTCTAGAACGTGTCGGCGCGCTGGCGGCCACGAGCGCCAATACGAGCGGCCAGACGCCCTACTTCGGCGGCGGTGACGTGGAAACGCTTCCAGCCGCCGACCTGTTGGTTGAAAACGGTCTCACGAAATACCGGGCAGAATCCAGTGTGATCGACCTATCCTCGATTGAGCCGAGGCTTCTGCGGGAAGGCGTACTCTCGCTCGAGCATCTGATGGAACGTTTAGGTCCCATCGTACGTCAAACGGTAAAGGTTCGAAAAACAGAATGAACAGTCGCACTCGGATAGCCGCTCTGGCCACGATTCTTGCAAGCAGCACGGCAGCGCTTGCGAGCGGATCTTCCCATGGTAACGCGTCGTTTGCGTTCGGCGAGTGGACCGTCCATACCGATGCAGTCGACCTTAATGAAAAGACCGGCAATTTCACGGTGCCCAGTCACATCACGCTCAACCGCCCCACAGGCGACATCAACGCCGATAGGGCGACCGGAAATTTCAAGCAAAAGCATGCGATCTTGACCGGACATGTTGTGCTGCACGACACCCAAGGGGGCGCCTTTACCAATTTTGGGACGGGGCAGAGTAGCGGCGGTCCTTCGACGCTAACGACCGATCAGCTCGATGTGAACAGCATTAGCAAAATTTATACCGCCACTGGAAACGTGCACTACATTCAAGGGGCGCGCACGATCGATGCGCAGCGTGGTTCCATGGATGATAACACCAAAGACCTGACGCTCTACCAAGTGCATTTTGTTCAGGGTTCACAGACAGTCGATGCCACCCAAGGTGTGCTCAATGACAAAACGCACATCCTGGACTTGACGGGAAAGGTCCATGTCGTCGATGCGGACCGCAAGATGGATGCCGATCACGTCGTCTATAATACCGTCACGGGCGATATGCATGCGCGTGGTAGCGTCAGTATGAGCTTCCCCGGCGGACAGGAGCCGCAGTCGCCGGCCGTCGCCAAGAAGAAAAAGAAAAAGCTGATTCCGTTCTAGTGGATCCCACACTCTTCGGCGGTCTTGAAGAGCAAAGCAAGCCGCTCGCTGCACGCATGCGCCCGCAGACCCTGGATGAATTCGTCGGACAAGAACACATTGTGGGACCGGGCCATGCCTTGCGCACCGCCATCGAACGCGACAACGTCCCCTCGATGATCTTGTGGGGCCCGCCCGGAACCGGCAAAACAACGCTGGCCGAAATTATTGCCAATATGAGCGGCGCGCACTTCACCTCGCTCAGTGCAGTGAGCGCAGGGGTTGCCGATTTGCGGCGTGTCATGGCCGAAGCCAAACAGCGCCGGCAAATGGGTAAGCGTACGGTCCTCTTCATCGATGAAATTCATCGCTTTAACAAGGGCCAACAAGATGCGGTGCTACCGCACGTTGAGAATGGAACGGTCACGCTGATCGGCGCCACGACGGAGAATCCGTCTTTTGAAGTGAACTCCGCTCTGTTATCGCGTTCGCGCGTCTTCGTCTTAAAGGCACTCACCGACGAGAATGTCGGCCAGATCATCGACCGTGCAATCGCGGATGATTCACGCGGCTTGGCGAGCTCTAAGCTGGTTCTTGACGATGCAGCGCGAGCCGCGCTAATCAACCTAAGCAACGGCGATGCTCGCGTCGCGCTAGGAACGCTCGAATTTGCCTCGACCGCAGCACCACAGGCCAAAGATGGACAGCGTCAGATCAGCGCGGCGCTCATTGCGGATGCGATGCAACGGCGGGCCATTAGTTATGATAAGGGTGGCGATCAACACTACGACGTTATCAGCGCCTTCATCAAGAG
>JALYIF010000417.1 GCA_030775925.1 Vulcanimicrobiota bacterium
GCTGTAAAACTCGACGATCAATTGTTCATCAACGGGGGTGTCGATCTGTTCCCGCGAGGGCAACTGCAAGACTTTTGCGGTATTGTCTTGCTCGTTGAATTCAAGCCATTCGGGCGCGCGCCGGCTCTTGGCGACTTCCAAATTAGACTGGAAGACCGTTGACTTGAGAGCACGCTCGCCGATTGTAATTGTATCTCCGGCCTTCACAATGTAAGACGGCACGTTGACGAGTTTTCCATTAACGCGGAAATGACGGTGCGTAACGAGCTGGCGCGCTTGGGCTCGGCTAGCGGCAAGATTCAAGCGGTAAACAACGTTGTCCAGACGGCGCTCCAGCAGTTGCAAGAATTGCCGGCCGGTCTGGCCCTTAGCACGCGCGGCCTCCGCGAAGTAATTTGAAAACACTTTCTCAAGAACACCATAGTAGCGGCGCATCTTCTGCTTCTCACGAAGCTGGCGGCCGTATTCGGAAACCTTTTGCCGGCCCTTGCCTTGCGTTTTCTGTCCCGGCGCAGTACCACGGCGTTCGACCGGGCACTTTTTGCTCAGGCAGCGATCGCCCTTGAGGAATAACTTTATCTTCTCGCCCGTCTTGCTCGCAGCGGTTTCGCGGCGGCATAAGCGGCAAACTGGTCCTAGGTAACGTGACATATTCTCTCCAGCCCCTTCTTAAACGCGACGGCGCTTAGGCGGGCGACAGCCATTGTGCGGAATTGGCGTAACATCTTTAATGAGCGTGATCTCTAAGCCGGCGGCTTGTAGCGAACGAATCGCCGCTTCGCGCCCGGCGCCGGGTCCTTTGACCATCACCTCGGCCTGTTTCATGCCGTGTTCCATTGCTTTACGTGCAACGGCTTCTGCGGCCATCTGCGCGGCAAACGGCGTCGACTTTTTGGAACCCTTGAAACCAAGATTGCCTGCCGACGCCCATGCGATCACGCTTCCGGTGTTGTCCGAAATTGAGACGATGGTGTTGTTAAAGGATGAATGAATATGCGCAACGCCCGAGTGGACGTTCTTAAACTCACGCTTCTTGCGCGATTTTACTTGCTTTTTAGCAGCCAAAATAAAACTCCGGAGTGTTTATCCTATGCTTTGGTCTACGCCCAAAGCTGTCGTCGCCTCGACTAGCAGCGCCCGCTGGGCGTTCTAATCTTCGTACCAAGCAACCGGCGAGATTGCTCTCGTTCCGCGAACAAGGCTACGACCCAAGGGGCAAAGCCATGCGAGGCGCTGCGAGAGAATGCAGCACCAGCTGCCTATGATACAGGAGGTCCCAGGGGGAGTCAAGGGCCGTGGTCGCAGTCTGCCCTCCGCCAAAGCAAAGACCCCGGGAGTACCCCGGGGCCTTGCTTTCTAACTAGGACGCTTTTTTCTAGAAGTGAATGCCGAGGCCGATATACGCACCGTTGTGCGAGAAATCGCTTGGAGCATTCGATTTGTTCTTGCCACGATCGCCGAGGAATCCAAAGTCAGCGAAGATGGGGCTGTTCCCAAAGTTGAACGTTCCACCGAGCTGATACTTGAGGATATTGTAGGCTAACGTGTAGGGGCCCGTCGGGCAGACGGCCGTGCCGCACGTGCCACGCACGTTCGGATAGTACCAAGCGCTGCCGTAGATCGAGAACGGCTGGTCGAGGTCGGGCAGCTTCTCTGCGCCGAAGCCGAAGCCGTTGGTCTTCGGGTAGCCATAGTTGCCCGTGCGGTACATGTACCCGATACCGATGTAGACGCGCGGATCCAGGACCTTGAGGGCCAAGCGGCCGTCAAAGTCGTAGTCGCGAGCCGTGAACGCCGGTACGAAGGTCTGGCCGGCGCCACCAATGGCGGTTACGCACCCTTGATCACCGCCACCAGGGGTCAGGATGACGCCCGGAGGAGCCAGCGGAATAGCCGCCGGGGGAGAGTTGCAAATGACCGTTCCAGGGCCCTGGGCCGGCGTCGCAATTCCCTGATTATGCGGATACTGATACTGGCGGTAGTCGCCTTCGATCATGAAGGGCAGGCCCGAGATCGGGACTTCATACGCTCCACGAACGGAGTACGAGCCGCTTCTTCCGGTGTTTCCGGGGCTAAACTCGTTGTACACTTTCGGCGACAGAATGTAATCGCCGACGATGAATTTATCGTAGTAAGGCGTCTTGGTCGGAGCCGGCGTCGGGACCGTTGTCGGTACCGCCGTGGCTACGGGTCCGGGTGAGGATGGCGGCGGGGGCGGGGTGGCTTGAACGTAGCGGACTACGACAAGCTTTTTCTCGGGAACCCATTGAACGTAGGCGCCCATGCCTTCGGAGATGACGCGAACCGGAACCACAACGTGACCCTGGTAGATTTCCGGGGGAACGTCGAGGGGACGCGTTTCGCCATTGATGGACACTTCTGCCTTACCAACGGTGACTTTTACGTCCGAACCGGGTTTGGTCACGTCAACCGTGCGAGAACCAGGGTCATACGACACTGTCGCGCCCATTTGCTCAAACATTGAGCGAAGGGGGATCAGGATCGTGCCACCCCGGACCAGTGCGGCAAGTACGCGGCCCTGCTTGAGTTTATCGGGTTTGGAATAGACATGATGATCGTTAAAAAGAATTGGAATCTGTCCAGATGGGGGAGCTCCAAAATTCATGGCCGGCATGGCCATGGCCGCTGGAGCTGCGGGAGCCATCGTCGCTTGAGCTAGCACGCGGGGTCCAATGTTGCCCTTTGCTGCTGAAGTCGACGGAGCGGCTACCGCGTTAAGTCCAAGCCCTGCTGCTACCAGCACGGTGAGGACTCCGGTGCTCAGTCGTTTCAAGTGTTGCCTCCTAACTTGCAAGGTAAGGGGACCAATCGCTAGTTTAATATATCAACTTACGAAAGAATCCGGTTTCCTGTTACGTGTTACATGCCAGCCCCGGGACAGGTTGCCCTGCCGCAGAGTATGTGCATATTAACCCCCTTATTCCCAAAGAGCCGAAAATAAACACACGCTAGGTTTCCAAACGTGTCTGAGGGGGAAGGCGCCAGATCCAGAGCGTTCCCAAAGCTACCTCAGCCACCGCAAGGGCAAAGGCCAGCGGCGGTGCAGCCGCTTTCCCTGGATGAACTAGCAATAGCAAACCGGTAGCCAGAATCGGGGCGGCGATTTGGGGGCCGGCGACGGCGATATTCCAAACCCCCATTGCGGTTGCCATCATTCCGCGCGGCAGAATGGCGCATCCTAGCGCCCAATCTGCGGCTAAAAATCCGCCCCAGCCAACACCGGCTAGAGCGGCAGCACCGAACATCACCGGCATGTTGCGCACCATGATGAACAACACCAAACTGAGTATGAACAGCGACGTACTTACATTCACAACCATCCGCCGGTCGAGCCGATCAGTGGGTTTTGCGCTCAGAGCCGCGCCTAGGGCGCCCGATAGCGTAAAAATGATGATCACGATGCCGGTAGTAAATTGCGCACCCGCAATCCGCAGCGTATCTTGGACATAGAACAGCATGTATCCGAGCATGGTATAGAATCCGACCCATAAGAAAGCACGCGACAAAAATAAATCGATCGCGGCGCCCCCAACGCGATAGTGCGCTTTCTCCACCGGTCGTGGCGAGAGCTTTGCGATGTGGGAGACCGTAACGGCGCAGGTTGCTACCAACATGATCACAAGCGCGAGTGCAATTGAAAAACCAGGAAGCAATAGTTGAGCAGCCATCGCCGCAGCAACCGCACCGGCCGCATTCCCTAAGCTCTGAAAGCCGGCCATCCATGACGAAGCCATTCCCGCTACCGAAGTTGGGAGATAATCCGGAATAATCGCCTGATAGGGTCCTACGGCTGTATTCATGCCGACTTGTAAAAAGATTAACGAAACAATGAGGGCGCTAAATGTCGGTGCTAAGTAAAAAGCCAGAATACCGATCGATCCCAATGCGGCGCCCGCGACAAAGAACAATCGGCGGTCGCGACCCTTGGCTCGCAATCGATCGGAGTAGACACCCATCAACAACTGCACGACCGTTGCAACAATGGCACCTATGGTAGCAAGTTGTCCGTAGGCGATGAGCGCATGTGCTGGATGCAGCTCGATGCTCCGCGCCTGCAGGGAGATTCCAAGGAGCGCGCCCCAGAGCGCCTGGATGCCGAACCAGTAGGCGGCTAGCAGCGCCGGCTTAGGAGACGGCGGCACGTTTTTCGAAGGTCGCGAGGGCGTACGTGTAGTCTTCGATGCTATCGATGTCAAAGCACAACTCCGGAGCGCAGTTACGTGCTGCGAAAACGGGAAATCCCAGGACGCGCGCGGCGTGAGTCTCTAAATCTGCAATGGTCAACTGTTTGCAAAGGAACTTCAACAGCAAACCCGGCCCCATGAGTTTTGCCATCCCCAACAGATCCTTGCGCGCATTAAAGAGGCGCTGCGCAATAGAATCAATGATTTCCGCACCGCCTGCCGGAATTTTGAATACCGATCCGTTCGCGATCCGTTCTTTTCCGATGACAGTTGCGTGAAGGGGCGCGGCTTCAAACCGCTGTTCGTAGGCTGCCGCTTGCGCAAGCGGCATGCAGAGTGATCCCTCCGGAGCGCGGCTCAAAAACTCAACCAGTACGGTTCCCGAAATAAACGGCAAGTCGCTGGAAAGGTACATAAGGCTTTGGCCCGGGAAGGCGGCCAACGCAAGGTGCACATTCTGCGCGCCGCTTTGCGCTTCTGGAATGAAACGGTCGATATCCCGGCTTGCTGCTTGGCGCACTTCCGGGCCTCCGACCACCGCAACTTCGGCGGCGCCGGCCTCGCGCGCAGCGTCAATCGCGCAATGCAACAACGTTCGATTCCCGACTCGGGCAAGAGCCTTCACTGGTGTCCCAATCGCGGCTGCGAATTCGCCGCTTACGCGACCGCCAGCCGTGATAACCGCATACATATGCGCAGCGTTCGGGCACGTTGTTCCAATTGCTTGCTCTGGAGTGCTACAAGAAACGAGGCCCGGTTTGCAACCAGGCCTCGCGAACTCCTATTTCTTGGCGGCCGTTTTCTTCTTCTGGCCGACGGTCTTCTTCGGACCCTTACGTGTGCGACTATTTGTTTTGGTGCGCTGTCCGCGAACCGGCAGGCCGCGCCGATGGCGAATACCACGATAACATCCGATATCGCCCAAACGTTTGATGTGGCCGGAGACCTCGCGGCGGAGATCGCCTTCGACCTTAATCTTGCCGTCGATTGCGTCGCGAAGTTTCTTCTCGTCTTCTTCGCTCATGTTCTTGACGCGAAGATCCGGGCTGACGCCGGCTTCGGCGAGCAGCTTCTTTGCGGTCGTCGGACCGATGCCATAGATATACTGAAGGGCAATTTCAATGCGCTTCTCGCGCGGCAAATCGATACCAGCAATACGAGCCATTATTTACTTACTTCCCTTTCAAATCCTGAGCCCGTCGAAGGGCCTCTTTAATCCTGAGCATGTCGAAGGACCTACCCCTGAACCTGTTTGTGTTTGGGGTTGACGGTGCAAATCACGCGCACTTTACCTTCGCGGCGAATGACTTTGCATTTTTCACAAATTCTTTTTACTGAGGGACGAACTTTCATGACTCTCTTACTTTCCTTTTTAATCCTACAGCCGGTTACGCGGCAATCTCTTCTTTGGGGCGGTATTGCGCTACGCTAGGATGTTCCCCAATGTCGCGCAAGGTGAGAATCCGAGGACCTTCCTCGGTTATTGCGATGGTGTGCTCGAAGTGCGCTGCGAGTTTACCATCTGCAGTCACGACTGTCCAGCCGTCTTTGAGGGTTTCGACGGCGTAATTTCCTTGGGTGATCATCGGCTCGATAGCCAGCACTAATCCCGTTCGTAATTCAATGCCGGCGCCGGCAGCGCCGTAATTCGGCACTTGTGGCTCCTCGTGCATCTTGGTTCCGATTCCGTGTCCTACTAGTTCGCGAACCACACCGTAGCCTGAAGCCTCGGCGTGGGCTTGAACGGCGGCGCCGATGTCCCCAAGACGCTTGCCTTTGTGCATCTGCTCGATGCCCTTCATCAGGCACTCTTGCGTCACGCGAAGCAGGCGCTGCGCTTTTTCGGAAATCTTGCCCACCGCCACGGTGACAGCAGTGTCACTGACGTAACCTTCAAACGTCGTTCCGATATCGATCGAAAGCAGATCGCCGTCTTTAAGGACGCGCTTACCCGGCATGCCGTGCACGACTTCATCGTTGACGGATGTGCAAATCGATGA
>JALYIF010000418.1 GCA_030775925.1 Vulcanimicrobiota bacterium
GGCTTCACCTCCGTTGCATAAAAACGCCGCTCGCGTGATGGCCTTAGCCGCACGGCGCCTGAATTACTTGGCGCGTGACTACCAAATTGGCGCAGAATCGCGGTCGTACTATGATGACGCCATGAGCCATGCGCACGATTCAGGCAAGGGCTTGGTCTATCGAGGGCTCTTTATTTCCAAATATCTTTTCTGGGAGATGCGGGACAATATGGAAGAGCTTGCTCCGCTCTACGCCGCCGCTTGGGATTACGAAAGCCGCCCCGGGCATCGCGCAAGCGTGCTGGAGCGTTACCATCTTGCCGCCCAACAAGCCATCATACGCGCGGACAAAATCAACGCGATGACGTATGAGGACTACGTGCACAATTCGCAGTTTCCAACCTTCGATCAGACGCTTGGGATAACGCACCTCTGATGCAGGGCTGGTACGTGCTCGCGGTCTTTTTGCTGTTCGCATTCCTCATGTACCGGCGAATTATGCCGGCATTGCTTGCAGTTCCATTGATGGCCGTTTTGATGGCCGCGGTTGCCGGTGTTCCGCTGCACGGCATTGCGCCACTCCCGGGGAAGCCGCTAGCGAATCCCGGCCTCGGCGACGTGGTGGTGATTGGATCGTTCAAGCTCGCGGCCGTTTTTGTTGCGGTTATTTTCGGCGCGATGCTCGGCCGGGTAACGATCGATACCGGCATTGCAAAAAGCATCGTGAATTTTGCTGCGGAATTCGCCGGCGATCGGCCCCCGGTGGTCGCGCTTATTCTCAGTCTCGTCGTTGCTGTGCTGTTCGTTTCGATGTCCGGCCTGGGCGCGATTATTATGGTCGGCTCCATTGTGCTGCCGATCATGATGACCACGGGCGTCCCCCGAAAGCTCGCCGCAACGCTGTTTCTTATGGCCTTTGCGCTCGGATTTATCTTCAATATCGTCAACTGGCAATTCTACACGAAATTTTTTGGCATTACTCAGCAGCAGCTATTTCAGTACGCGCTGGTCTTAGCCGCGATCGACCTGCTGGCCATGCTCGTTTATGCCGTCGTGTCTTTTCACACCATGCGCGATTACGCGACCTGGGCGCTTAAATCGCCGGATCAGACGGGCCCCGGCGTCCCCTGGTATTCGCTCATCACGCCGGTTCTGCCCATCGTCCTGTACTTTGCTTTTCACATGGATGCCGTCGTCGCATTTGCGCTTGCGGCGATGTACGGCGTGCTTACAACGCGGCCGAGGACCGCAATTCAAACCTTAGCGGCTGCGGCGATTCGCGGATTCGAAGATGTCGCACCCGCGGTGTTGCTCTTCATTGGCATCGGGATGCTGCTGGTTGCGGCAAGTGCGCCGCAGTTTTCGGCGGCACTCCAGCCGCTCGTGGCCCATGCCGAACTCGCGAACCCAATCGTCTTTGTCATTGTCTTCGGGTTGTTGAGCCCGCTCGTGCTGTATCGAGGCCCGTTAAATCCGTTCGGCGTCGGCATCGCAATTTTCACCGTGTTACTGACCGCGCACGTCCTACCGCCCATCGTCCTCGTAGCAGCGATCATGGCGGTTGTTCAAGTGCAAAATGTGTGCGATCCCACCAATACCGCCAATGTGTGGATCGGCAATTTTACCGGCGTTCACATTGAGGAGATCACCAAACGAACGCTGCCCTATCAAGTTGCCGTGGCAACTGTTGCCTGTATTGTCATCGTCTCGGCTGGCTCGCGTTTGTTTGGAGTTCCGGCGGCGTTTGCGGAGTGGATTCCCGCAGCAGCTGCTGCGCAAATACCGCCGCCGGGCCTCTTCGCGCCGGATCGTGCCTCAATGCACATCGGTGTCGGGACGGACAGGAGCGCGCAAGCGCAGACGGCCGCGCAGGCGGTGATCGGGCAGTTCAACGCGTGGGAGCGTGTGCGCGCCTTTGCGTCTGAAGACAATCCAAATGCGGCCGACTGCCACGATAAGCCGTACACTGCATTCGTTCGGATTAGTTCCACGCCGTTTCAGATTATCGAAGGGACCGACCTGGATATTGGCCTTGAACTGCTCGATTGCGGCGGCTGGATTATCAATGAGTGGCACGAGCACCAGGTCTTCGCCCATCCCCCGGGACGCGCAGATGTCGAGGCACTTGGCGCGGCAACGACCGTGCGCATGCACACCTGGATGCAGCAGTATCCGGTCCTTGCTGAAAATCTACTCGGAAAAGGCGTCTCGTACGATCCGCTGCATCCGCGTCCCACATTTTTTTATTCACTCTATAAAACGCTAGACGGCTATATGCGCGTGTATGTACGCCCGGGCGGCCCCGCATATGCTGCCGGGATGCGATCCAATGATATTGTCGACAAACTTGATGGGAAGTTTTGGTGGGAGTACGGCACGTATCAAACCCAATTGCGCGCCTATGACGGGAAAGCCCACAATTTTGACGTCGAGCGCGGTACAGAGACCTATCACGTCCAACTAGGAGAGCCGTTTGAATAAGCCCATTGATCCCGCTCTCTTGCAGTATTGCCGGTCGAATGAAGAGCGCTACGTTCGGGAACTCACCAAATGGGTGGCAATTCCGTCCATTTCGGCCGATCCGCAGTATCGCGGTGAGGTGCGACGCTGCGCCGAGCACTTGGTCTCGCGCATGCGTGAAATCGGACTGCAAGGCGAGGTGCTAGAAACGCGCGGCAACCCGGTGGCGTACGGTGAGTGGCTCGGGGCGCCCGGTAAACCAACGATTGTTGTCTACGGACATTATGACGTGCAGCCGGTTGATCCACTCGAACTCTGGATATCGCCGCCATTTGAGGCGACCGTGCGGGACGGAAACATCTACGGCCGCGGCACGGTCGATGATAAAGGCCAAGTGTTGATGCATTTTGCGGCGATCGAAGCACACTTGCAGATACGCAAAACGCTGCCCATTAATATTAAGTTGGTGATTGAAGGCGAAGAAGAAATTGGTTCTCCCAACTTCGAGACGTTTTTGGCAGAAAATCGCGACCGGCTCACCTGCGATGTTGCCGTCATCTCCGACACGGGAGTCTTTGCAGAGGACACGCCTTCGCTGACCACGTCATTGCGGGGTCTGGTGAATTGGGAGATTCGCGTGGACGGTCCCACCGGCGATCTGCATTCTGGATATTTCGGTGGTGTGGTGCGAAACCCCATTGAAGCGCTCTGTAGCATGGTTGCGCAACTTAAGAAGAGCGATGGAAGTGTAGCCGTACCGGGCTTTTATGACGGCGTACCGGAACTCGCGCCCGAACATCGTGCAGAGCTGGCAGCGCTGCCATTCGATCAGATGGCAGAAGCAAAAACGTTGGGAGTGCCGGAACTGGCCGGTGAAGCGGGCCGTCCGCCGCTGGAACGCATGTGGTTCCGGCCAACCCTTGAATGCAAC
>JALYIF010000419.1 GCA_030775925.1 Vulcanimicrobiota bacterium
GCAACTTCCTTTGAAAGTTTGCGAAAAGCGTACGAGTAGAAAAATCGCACGATGCGATTTTTTGAACGTGCCGCAAGGGAGCACAACACCCCGCCTTGCCTCGGCCTCAGACTGCGCGACGAACGGAGCCAACGATAGGCGGTTTTGAGGGACCCCCCGCGTGGGTGGATAATATCGGGGGATGCCCTTGGAACACGCGGTCCCCGCGACCATCAGCGATCCCATCAATGCCGCGATTCTAGCCATATCTGAGGACCGGCTGTCCGGTTTTCAGATCGATCCGTTTGGCGAGGTGGCAAAGCAGGCTGGCCTGCCGGTTGAAGTGGTGCTCGAGCGAGTTCGGGCAATGTTGGAGGCCGGCACGATTCGGCGCGTGCGGCAAACCTTGATGGCAACCAATCTTGCCAAGGGGTCGCTCGTTGCGTGGCAAGTAGCGCCTGAAAAACTTGATGCTGCCTTTGACTATTTATTTCAGCGCGATCCATTTTCTGGACATGTGGTTATTCGAACGACGGATGCGGCAACACCCGGTTCGACATATCGGCTGTGGACGACGCTTAAAGTTCCCCAAGGGTATTCGATTGAGAAGCATGCCGAGTTCTTGCGGCGCAAGATCGGTGCCGACCATTTTCGATTGATGCCGGCGAAGCGGTTGTTTGCGCTTGGCGTTGGGCACGTGCGCCGCCGTGGTATTGAACTCGGAAGCCGCGCAGATGTGCCGGCTGAAGCCAAGGACACAAATATTGTCGAATTGACCGCATTGGATTGGCGTGTGCTTAGCGCGCTGAAGCGCGAGTTTGCAGTTGATGAGCTCGTTCCGGATTTATGGCGCGGGCGCGCCCGGGAAGCTGGCATTGATTTGGATGCATTTTACGAAGTTGCAAGGTCTTTAAACGAGCGCAAAGTGATTGGACGCTTTTCGACGTTTCTCGAGCACGTAAAAGTGACGGCGAATAATGAGCGCGTCACGCGCTACAATGCATTGTTTCATTGGGCGGTGCCGCCGGGGCGCGAGATCGAGGCTGGGCAAGAAGTCGGACGCCACCACATTATGACGCACGCGTATTGGCGCGAGGGCGGTCCCGAGTTTCGTGACGTGAATGTCATGGGTGTTGCGCATGGCTTAGATAAAGACTTGGTACTACAACATAAAGCTGCCATCGATCAGCATTTGGAAGAAGCTGGGATCCCGGTCAGTTATACGAACGTATTTTGGGGAGGCCGCAGCGAAATTAAGCCGTCTGAGATTTCCCCTCAAGCCTATCGCGAGTTTTGCCAGCAAGAGGGAATCGATCCCGAGACCATGCTGGACCAGCCCGTACCGGGTTTACGCACTCAGCTGTGATATCACCATTCTCAAAATCCGTGGGAGTATTCAATTTGAAACAACTAAAAGCACTCTGTATCATTGTCCTTTTGACATTGATTGCGGCTTGTACCAAGGCCGGAACCTCCACGGAGAACACAGCCGGCGGCGGGGGGCACAACGGATTTACGCAGGCACATTACTTGCGGTTTGCGGATGCCGGCGGAGACCTCTCAACGCTTAATCCGGTGATTAATTCCGAGACGCGCTTGGCCCATATCACGCAGATGACGATGGCCTATTTGGCACGCTACGATCACAACAACAAGCCAATTCCTGAACTGCTGACCGTGATTCCAACCGAGGCGAACGGCGGGATTAGTAAGGACGGAAAAACGATTACCTGGCACCTGCGCAAGGGCGTCAAGTGGTCCGATGGAGCCCCTTTTAATGCAGACGACATGGTGTTCTCTACAAATGTCGTGAACAATAAAGCCAACAACGTGGTTGGCCGGGACGGGTGGAATCTCATCACCAAGATGGACGAACCCGACAAGTATACGGTCGTCTATCATCTGAGCAAGCCGTATGCGGCGTACTTGCCCACGTTTTTTGGAACGGCAGGCGCAAACCCGTGCTTACTGCCCAAGCACCTCTTAGGAGATCTTCCGAATATTAATCAGGCTCCGTACAATGCCAAACCGGTCGGCATTGGACCCTTCCGTGTCGTTGCTTGGAAACGCGGCGATTCGGTCGAACTTGAGGCGAATCCATATTATTGGCGCGGGCTTCCGAAACTCAAGCGGGTCACCTACAAGCTGACCGCTGATCGGAATACGTTACTAACGCAGATCCAGACTGGCGACGTTGACCTCTGGCCTCTGGTACCGGCTGGATATATCGACCGTGCGAAGAGCGTTGCAACGTTTGAAACAGTTGTCGTTCCGAGCTACTATTTTGCGCACATTGACATGAACCTGAAGAATCCCATTTTGCAAGATGTGCGCGTTCGAGAAGCGCTTCGTTACGCACTCGACCGGAAAACACTCGTGGACAAAACCGTGTATGGCTACGGCATCCTTCAGGAAACCATGGTCTCACCGGCAAATCCGGTTTCCGACCAAAAGGTGGCGGCTGTTCCCTTCGACTTAGCCAAGGCCAAACAATTACTCGACGATGCAGGGTGGAAAGTCGGGCCAGACGGCATTCGCGTTAAGGACGGCAAGAAGCTTACCCTGCACTTCGCTTCCTATACGGGCGCGCCGGACACGGACAATCGAATCGAACTGATGCGCTCGAATTGGAAGGACGCCGGCATTGAAATTCAGTTGCAGAAGTATGCCCCTGCGGTGTTCTTCGAGCAGCCGAACGGCATCGTGTATGGCGGAAAGTTTGACCTGACCACATTTTCCTGGGGTGGAGATGTAATTGGCGAGCTTTCTAATCTCTATGAGTGCAATCAAGCGCCCCCGAACGGCCAGAACATGATGCACTATTGCAATCCGAAGGTTGACGCAGCTATGGAACACTTCAAAGCTTCGTATGAACCGGCCGTGCGGCAGCCTTATTCGAATTTTGAGCAGGAGCAAATTACTAGTGACGTCCCCACTATCGTTCTTTATGTTCTAAAGGACGGTTTTTCTTATAACCGCGATCTCAAGGGATATTCGCCGAATCAAGTCACTCCGTTTGACGATATGATGAACGTCGACATTCAATAAACGTGAAATCCGTTTTGCTAGCAGTGAGCGCGATGGCAGCGCTCACTGCTTGTACGCAAGTGCAAACCGGTAGGAGCCCCGCGCGCCATGCGTGGACGATTCCTGGTGAGTTCCGCTGGGCGGACGGCGAGGATTTGGACAATCTCAACCCGCTGTTGTCCACGCAGACGATCGTAGAAGATCTCTCTTCATTTACGATGGGCTATTTCTTTAAATTCGACGATAAGAACGAGCCGGTGCCGGACCTATGCCTGGTGGTGCCGACGCAGGCCAACCATCTGATTTCTCCCGACGGGCTGGCGCTCACGTTCAAGCTGCGGCATAACGTGCTCTGGCAGGACGGAAAACCGTTCACGGCCGCCGACGTCCTCTTTACCGTCGCGGTAATCCAAGATCCCAAAACTAATATACTCTCGCGCGATGGCTGGGACAATGTCGACCGGGTAGAGTCGCCCGATCCTTATACGGTTGTCTTCCGTTTGAAGAAGCCCTACGCACCCTTTATGAATCGCTTCTTTACGCCGATTAGCAACTCGGCGATCATGCCCAAGCATATTCTGCAAGGCCAAGAATTCAATCACGCGGCGTACAACGCGCTACCGGTTGGCTTAGGTCCCTTTAAGTATGTGCGTTGGGTGCGCGGGAGCGAAGTGGTCATGGAAGCCAACGACCACTACTGGGGCAGCAAACCCAAGCTCAAGCGCGTCGTTTTTAAAGTAATTCCGGACTCCAATACCGCCGCTTCCGAGTTACGCACGCATGAGATTGACGCATACGTCCGCGTGCTGGCGAATCAGTGGCAAGAGGTAAGCAAGACGCCGAATACCGTGACATTGAGCAATGACGTCACCGCGTACGGGCATATCGATTTCAACGTTCAAAATCCGATTTTAGCGGACGTACGCGTGCGTCAGGCGCTCACCTATGCAATCGACAAGCAGACACTGTGGGAGAAGGTTGACCATCGGTCGGGACATCTCGATTGGACGATGATCTCGCACCTGACGTGGGCCTATGACGCCCAGACGCCACGGTATCCGTTCGACTTGGCTAAAGCGAAAGTGCTGCTGGAGCAGGCTGGGTGGCGGATGGGTGCGGATGGCCTGCGGCATAAAGGCAATGACTCACTGCATTTTGTCTTCGCGGGGAGTGTTGGCAACCCGGGCCTCGATTCGCGCGTGTTGCTTATTCAGAGTTGGTACAAACAGATTGGCGTGGCGCTGGACTATAAGCGCTATCAAACCAATCAGCTTTTCGCATCGTACGCGGCGGGGGGCATCGCCGCATCCCGCAAGTATGACCTCACGTCATATGCTTGGACCCTCGCGCCCGACCCCGATCCCACTAACTACATTGCCTGCTCCCGTATTTCGCCCAAGGGCAACAATTATATGGGGTATTGCAACCCGAAGGTCGATGCGTTGCTGCAAGATGCGTTGACCCACTACGCGCAGGATCGGCGGCGCAAGGACCTCATCGCGGTTCAAGAACTTGTCGGCCGTGACACGCCCTTTGTCGTGCTAACGCAGCGGACGCAGAAGATCACCATGAACGATAACGTCCGGGGCATCCGGCCTGGGCCTACGATGATCTTTTGGAATCCTCAAGACATTTCTAACTGATCGCGGCGCGTCGCCGTTGCAATGGATGCCCACGCCACGAACCCGCTTCCGGCGAGCGTAAGCAGGCGCAACGCCGCCCAGAACGGTTGCACGCCGAGTTGCCCCGTCGCTTGGAGTTCGTCGTGCCAAATGCTTGCAATGGGCGCGTGCAGGCTGGGAGCCGCGCGCATCGCATCCGGCCAGATGGGCGCGACGTGCTGTTGGCCGTATACTCCCGCAGCGACAACGAGCAGTAGTACACTGGCCGGCGCAAGCAGACGCCGTAAATCGCAATCACTCAGTGCAAAAATTCCGCCGAGCAGGCC
>JALYIF010000420.1 GCA_030775925.1 Vulcanimicrobiota bacterium
CATTTGACCATATAGCTATCATGCCCCAAGCGCATGCGCGCGGCAAGGCCTCGGTTGCAAACGTTACCAAGCCTAAACCGTAGCTAAACATAAGGTAAGTGTGCGTCCGAATCGCTACAATGATCGCAGTTCGGTAGCTACGGCGGATTGAACGGCTCGCTGTGCGGCACTTACCGCTATAGCCGTAGCGAATACGGCTGCGCCAATAAGCATCCAAATGTAGGTCCAAGGGAAAACGAGTGCTTCCGGCGGTGGATCGAAGACGCCCGTGAGCACCTTGACCAACATTTGGGCGACGCCGATGCCAAGTGCAATTCCAAAGATCGCACCCGGTACAACAATGGCAAGAGCTTCGGTCCATAAAAATGCGCCGAGTTGGCTGGGCCTTGCACCGATGGCGCTGAGAATGGCAAACGCGCGCCGGCGTTCTGCGATGCCCAGCGCAAGCATGAGGCCCGTCGCAGTCGCTATGAAGAGCGCGGCAAAGAACAATTCTAAAGTAGTCAGGCCGTGCAAATCTAGGGCCGTTAGTGTTGACCCAATGCTGTGCTGTGTCTCCAAAATCGTGCTTACGTGTGCTCCCGGGACAGCGGAGGTTATGTTCTTTGCGCCGCGTTCGACGATGCCGATGGCGCCGGGCGTAACGCGCATTAGAACGAATTCTGCGCCGGCAGCGCGTGTTGCCCGCGCTACATACGCAGCGTTCGCAATGAGAAATGAGTCGTGCGGCGCCGTTGGAAATTCTCGCGAAATGCCGGCAAAATGAAAGGAAACCGGGACATACCGATGCGTCTTTCCATCTTGTAGCCGCAGCGTTAGCCGATCTCCGAGGTGAAGTTGGTAGCTGGTAACCGTTTCCTCTGAAACGAGAACACTGTCCGGACGGCTTGCGAGGATTGCCAGCGAGGCGCGAGCGTCTGCATTCCCAAAAAAGGCATTCGACATCGTTGTTGCCAGGCCGATTGCGGTGGGGTCGACTCCGTATAGATCTTGCAGATCATTGCCGACGTAGGCGAAGCGGTGAAGCATCGGCTGCGCTGCGATGACTCCCGGTATAGCACGCAAGCGTTCGAGCATAGGCGCCGGCGCGCTCGCCATGCCGCTTGCCGATACATCTGCCCCGTTAGTAAGTTGCGCGTCAACGAGTGACTGTGCTTCATACGTCGCGTTAAACACGGCCGTCGCGATTCCAAACGAGAAAGCCAGGAGTACGAGCGCAAGGCCGCGCGTTACCAATTTCCATTGGCGGGAGAGCGAAGAGGCGATCACGGGCGCAAGCGGCCCGGCAATTGCGCGGCACAATGCCGTTAGCGCGGTCGTGCCGTGCAGCAAGAACAGGCGGCATACGCGCACCGCGACGAGTGTTACGCCAAGCCAGAGAAGGAGCGGTCCGAGGAAGGCCTGGTAGTGTACGGTGCTCTGCGGCACCCCTTCCGGAGCAAGCACGACTTGGTAACCGCCGGCTGCGGTCTGCCAATAAACAAGCGAGCCGATTGCCAGTAGGATGAGATCGACGTACAGGCGCTCCCAGAGGCTGGCGGTGGAACGGCCAAGGACAAGTCGACTTGCGCGAACGGTATTTGAGCGCATCTGAAGATACGCAGGGATGATCGTCGCTCCGATGGCCAGCAATAAGCCCGCTGCGGCCGATTCCGCAAACCAAGCTAGGTCTGTCGGTGACGGGTGCGGCCGTGCCGCAAAAAATGCCAGCGCACCGAGTATGATGCCGCCGCCGCCGATAATGAGCGTCTCCAGTGCGCTCAAGCCGACGACGACTGCAGTTGAGGCGCCTCGGATGCGCAACAGTGCCTGCTCGCGCAAGCGTCGCGTTTGCCCTGAGCCGATCACTGCAAGCGTCAAGATGCCGGCAAGAATTACGCCTGGAAATCCGAGGAATAAGAACAGTACTCGCGCGTACAGAGCATCAGCCTGCGTGCCGAGGAGTTTGGCCGCAAGGTTGTCTCCTATTACGCCGCTGCCGGCTATCCGCGCTTCTACGTTTTTCGCGCGCCCGTCAACGAGCGTATATGCCGCTAGTGGATCGCCCGGCAGGTCTCGCAAGATGCGCACATGGAGTTGCGTCTGCGTTGAATCCGGACGCCTCGCCGTTTGCGGATCGAAGAACTGATGCCATTGATTGGCAGGCAGAATCAGAACATTGTCCGGCGGCGCTTGGGGAGATGCGCCAGCCGGTAAGCCTACGGCTTGAAAGAAAGAATCGGCGTTCGGAAGATCGATGATGCCGTCAATCGTGACGCTGATCGGCGGCAGTGAGTCCCGTTTGACGCGAATGCGATCTCCAATACGTGCGTGCAAATTGGCCGCTGTTTGCTGGGCCAGTAACACGCCCTGCGATTTGCCGATGAGCGTTCGGAACTCTGCCGGAAAGTTACGGGCATAGGCGGGGGCAATGCCAACCACTTTCCCGGAGCCCGTTGTTTGTGATTGAGGGCCATTTTGCAGTTCAAAACCGGGAACCGATGCGTAGAAAACTTCTTGCATCGCCGTAAAACCGGTTGCTGCGGCCACTGCTTTTTTGATCGTTTGGCTATCGGCCCCGTGATTAATCCGAATCTGCCAGTCGACACTTACATTGGCGATGGCTTGGCGCGTCATCGATGCCGCGCTCGTTGCCGTGAACGCGCCGACAAAACTCAACATGACAATCGTAACGGCAATCCCGATCATTGCACCGATCAGGCGTCCACTTAGCGATGACAGCAAGCCGCGCAACCACAGTGCAATCATGAGACGACCTCGAGAACACCGTGGACGATAGACCATGTCGCAGACATGCGCTCACCAACCGCACGGTCGTGTGTTGCAATGACCAATGCACACCCAAGCTCGTCGGCCCAAGGGATGATCACATCGAACAGATCGGCAGCCGTCTGATGATCGAGCTGGCCGGTCGGCTCGTCGGCCAGAATCAATTGCGGCCGGCCAGCCAGCGCACGCGCGAAAGCAACGCGCTGAGCTTGCCCGCCGGAGAGCTCCTCGGGAAGTTTGTCTGCCAGCCCGAGCAGACCCAAGCGGTCGAGCGTTTCAAGCGCACCAGAGCGGGCTTCGGTCGCATTGGCTCCTTGGAGTAGCCGCGGCACCTCTACGTTTTCGCGCGCACTCAGAGCTGGGAGCAATGTCTGATTTTGAAAGACGAAGGCGATGTTGCGCGGCCGCAAATCGGTTATCCCGCCGAATGTTGGCCAGTTGACCGTGCCGGCGGTGGGAAAATCGAGACCACCCAAGAGTTGTAGAAGGGTTGATTTTCCGCTCCCCGACGGACCGAAGAGCGCTACGTGGTCGCCCGCTCGTACGGCGCATGTTGCATGCTCGACGGCTGCGATCTGATTTTGGGATGAGCCGTAAGTTTTTGTGACGTTGTCGGCAACGGCAAGAATAGCGCCGCTCATAAAACGATCGCTCCGTCGCGCAACCGGATGATGCGATCCGCCCACTTGGTGAGGGCTTCGCTGTGCGTGCAAACGATTGTGGCACCGCCGGTTTTTCGGCGTTCACCGAGTACCGAAAGTAGGCGCTCCTCGGTTTGAGCGTCGATCTCACCGGTCGGCTCATCTGCTAGAAGCACCGCCGGGTTGGTTGCAAGCGCGACGGCAAGTGCAGCACGCGCAGCCTCGCCACCGGAGAGTTCTCCCACTTTGCTCGAGCGCCGATGGATGATATCGGTTTGCTGCAGCACGTTTTGAACACGCTGGCCCTCGCGGATACCTGCGAGGCCGAGTTGCAACCGGACGTTATCGGCGACGCTCAGATTCGTGAAAAGGTTTTCGGATTGCATCAGTATGCCGATATGCAGGGCACGGTGGCGCGAGCGAACGAATTCAGGCTGCCGCGTGAGGCGCTGGCCGGCGATGTTCACATAGCCTCCGTCGGGTTCATCCAAACCAGCAAGGCATGCGAGGAGCGTTGATTTACCACTTCCGGAAGGCCCGACAATGGCTACAATTTCTCCGGGATGAACCTCGAAACTGACCCCGCGCAAGGCGAGGGTTTCCTCATCGCCGGTGTGATAGAAGCGATACAAATCGCGCGCTTCAACGACAGGTTGACTCAATGCGTTCGGAAACTTGTGGCGATACGCTTCCATTGGTCGATATTATCTGCACCCAGGGGTGCCCATAGTTCGAGCGAGACTGCGCCGTGGAGCGTGTTGAAAATGTACGTATTATTTTGGAGACGCGTTCGCTTACCGGTCACCACATTTGGACGGGAGTTCGATGTGAACGTTCGCAAAATGGCCTTGCCGGCAGGCAATTGCACCGTTGTAGCGTGCGCGTCACGAATTGCAGACCATCCGGTCGCGCCGTGGCCGCGATAAACGGCCTCACCGTTGAAATCGTGTTCGAAGGTGACGTTGCCTTGCGCGCTTGTCTGAGTCCAGCCTTCGGGATATTCGACACTCATGCGATCGCGGGAATCATGATAGGTGACGAAGACTTGAGAATCCGGAATATCTCCCGGAGGATTGGTTTCTGCCGGAAGTGGCGTGTCAGCGGCCGGTTGGTTAGCCTTAGTCGAAACCGCTCCGGGGTCCGGGCGGGCGGTCTGGCCGGCGCATCCGACGAGCGTGCAGCCGCAGCAGATGGCGAAAACGAAGACGATGGCCTTGAGCATCATATCGTGATGATACCCACTGGTCCTGAGTTTTAGCAAAGAGGCTCGCATTGCTGCGAGCCTCTTGCTTCCGAGAATGGACGACTTAGTCGCGACGTGGGCGACGGGGACGGCCACTACCGCCCGCGGGGCCCGTGCGCTCGCGTGGTTCGCGCGGTTCTCTGAACGATTCGGATTCGCCGTTACCGTTTGAAGAAGTAC
>JALYIF010000421.1 GCA_030775925.1 Vulcanimicrobiota bacterium
AGATTTGCCGATCCGAGTGGATCAATCATTGCCCAATGTGCCGCTCCGCGATGTGCGAAGCGGCGCACAGGCCTACACTGCGGATATTTTTTCCGAAGGCAGCAAATCCGTCATTCTGGAAAATGCGCTGGTTCGCGTCGTGATCTCACCGCACGCCGGCGCGCGAGCCTTTGTGTTTGAAGATAAACCCACCGGTCGAAACATCTTTACCAGCATTGGGGCCATGCGCGACGACGTCGCTACTCCCCCTACTCCCTCACCGAGAGACTACATCGCCAAATACACGCACCAATTTCCAGCCGGCACATTTAATCGCCCCTACACGTTCCAGATTTTGAAAACCGGTCAAAAAGCAGTAGCTCGTTTCACCTACGAAGCCCGGGACTTGCTGCACGGCGCAGTCATCATCTTCACGCGAACCGTGACGCTCGAGGCAAACTCGCGCTCTTTCGAGGTCGTGCTCACATCGGCGGCATCGTTGAACTGCTGTATGGTGCCGATGCGCTCCATCTCATCGCTGACGGTGGGACAACCTTCGGACTTCACCAATCAGTTTGTGACCGCGCTTGGGTCTATCCAGGACGGCGCCGTTGCCCTGTATGATTCGAAATCGCATGAACTTGCTACCCTCTCGTGGATGCCGGCGGGCTTTTCGCAGGGGACTTTTGAGATGAAGCCGACATCGGCGCTCAGCATTCTGAGTTTTAAGGCTGAGCAGCCGGCCGTTCTGCGATTTGGCTACTTCTCACCCCCAGATGTTGCCGCCGCGCGAACAATCTTGGATTCATTAAAAGGACGCTGAAGAGGCGGCGCGAATCGGCGAGGGCTGGGCCACGGGGAAGTGGCGGAACGGTAGACGCAGCCGCCTCAAAAGCGGCCGAGTAACCCTTGTGTGGGTTCAAATCCCACCTTCCCCACCAAAATCTGCAGCAATCTGTTCGGAATCCGGGTGTCATGTCGATGTTCGTCCGCGCGCCGTTAGCCGGCGTTCTTTTTTTATGTAGCCTCGCCGCCCCGCTCGCGATTGCTAAGGATCGCACATTTTTGATGGCACAAAGCCATCTTCCTAAGACCATTTTTCCAGAACGCTACGACATCCGGCTGCGCCCCGACCTGGCAGCGCGCACGCTTGAGGGCCGTGAGACCATCCGCGTGCGCTTCACCGAATCGAGCGCGACCCTTGCACTATATTCGCTCGGAACTAGGATCACATCGCTGCGTCTCGATGATGAGGCTCCTTCATCCGCGACGCTTTTTGATTCAAATCGCGGGCTGTGGCGTTTCCATTTTCATCATCGTCACGGAATCGGATTGCACAGCCTCGCTATCGCGTATACCGCACACCTTCAGAGTTTTCTTGACTCGAAGGGCATGTTTTACGTGCGCAGCCGTCACGATGAAACGTCCTTTGCTACGGAGATGGAACCAGCCGACGCCCGCCGTGTATTTCCAAGCTGGGACGAGCCCCTTTATAAAGCACGATTTCACCTCTCCGTCGTCGTCCCAAAATCTTTCACCACTGTCTCCAACATGCCGGTCGAGTCTACGCAGCCTATCTCGCAATTTTCCAAACTTGTGACCTTTGAAACTACCCCGCCGATGTCGACCTACCTCGTCGCAATCTGTGGGGGACGGTATGCAAAACAGTCGGTAATGGTCGGCAAAACAAGAGTGACCATCTACACGATGCCTTCTAAGCTTTGGGCGGCGCGCATCGCGTTAAAAAGCGCTGCGGAAGTTCTCCCTTTTTACGAGCGATACTTGGGCCTTGCCTATCCTTTAACGAAGCTTGATTTGGTTGCCATTCCAAATTTTGACACATCGATGGAAAACTTGGGGGCAATCGTCGGCGGCGAACACGATCTACTCCTCGATCCGGCGCGCCCCGCTCTGCACCAAGAAAAACGTATCTTTGAGGTTGTATCGCACGAGATCGCTCACCAATGGAGCGGCGATCTGGTCACTCATGCGGCATGGAACGACCTTTGGCTCAGTGAGGGCTTCGCAGAGTGGTTAGAAACAAAGTCGGAAAAAGCGCTACACCCGCGCTGGGCAAATGATCCCTCCGGCGTTGGGCAGCAAGTCTTCGTTGTTTCTGGCGACCGAGGCAACGAAGCCATTCGCGAAACGGGTTCACGCCGGTGGAGCGTTTCGTTTTCCTCGACGCAGTACCAGAAGGCGGCCAGCATGATTGCTCTTTTCGAGCACGTCATGAAGCCCCCAGCTTTCCAACGGGTGTTGCAAAACTATCTCCGAGCGTACGCCTATTCCAACGCCACAACCAATGACTTCCTCACAATTATGAATCGGACCTCGAGCAGGTCCTTAGCGTATATTTCAGATCCGTGGCTTTACCAGCGAGGCTATCCGCACCTCACGATATCTGAACGATGCGAGAACGGCATTAACCGCATTGCGATCAAACAAAAGCGCGACCGGTGGTGGCCCGTGCTTCTTGCTAATCAGACCCTCGTCGATCGCCCTACCGCCATGTTAACGCAGAGCTGCCATATGCCGTTTGCTGCCGCGGGTCTGGATAGCTACTTTAGCGTGGACTACGGCAACGCATTCGATGTTCTAGCACGCACCTTCTCAAAAATACCGGTCGTAGAACGCGACATTATTGTGCAAGATACATGGACTCATGCTGGCGATTTCCCTAAGGTGCAAATCTTGCCGCTGCTCGCACAACTGGATTCGCGCGACACGCCCGACACCATTGGTCGCGCCTTCGGACTGGTGCACCAGCTTGAGCAGGCGGCACAAGGATCATCGAAAAACCGGGAGGCTAATGCGTATGTCTTGGCCCACTTTTCCGCGCTGGGAAATGGGCTATTGAGATCTGCATCCGTTGATCAATCGACCAAGTCGGCTCGAGCGCAAGCACTCCTTATATTAAGCTTGGCGGGCGATCCCCAGGCGCTTGCCTATGCGCGCAAACTAGCCAATTCTGGAGAGGTCTTCAGCAAGAGCTTCACCAGGCTGATGACATATACGGGCGCCATTAGTTATGCCATTGGAGTCCACGCGGACACGGCGACACATGCCGCATTTCTTGACAATGCGCGTCTCCAAACCGATGGCGTCAAAGCGGCCTTTTGGTACAACGCTTATTTTAGCGACTCAAGTAAAGAGCGTGTTCCCAATGAACTCTCGACGCTTGCCTCCATGCCATCGTTGATGCAAGATGAGAAGAGCGACGTTTTACTGCACCTGGGAATGATCGATCCCGGGGACGCTTGGGCTTATGCACGTAAAAATGTATCCGGGCAGTATGGATTGGGTTTCAGCGCCAAGGACATTATCGTGACGTTTGCAACCGTTGCAACCGACCAGGATTTGCGGGAAACCTTGTTACGCTGGTTCACGCCAAACGAAATTGGGAATGTTCCGCGTCTTGCGGCAACCTCACGAGCCGCCCAAGCCCATCAACGTGAACAAATAGATTCGTTCTTTGCATCGCATATATGAGATCTAGCGCTGCGCGTCGCCGATGGAATCTACCAAAGCTTGCGCTTCGACCGGTGTGAGTTTGGCGCCATCTGCGCGCAGCTCGGCAAAACGCTGGTCGGTGAGGCGCTTGCGCAACCGATCCATGCATGTCGATGCCCAAGGCAGCATCCCTTGCAAGCGCGGCACTTTTTTCTGATCGCGGAAGTGATCGACGAAGCCTAAGAGCAAGGCGGCCACTTTGGCGGCGTTGAGTTCGGTTGCGATAATGAACCACACATCGAAGTACCCCGCGAGCCAGTGCGGGTTTTGCTCCCTGTTGATCACCTCATAGGCCTGGTTCAGCGTCTCCATGGCGATGGCATATTCACGTCGCAGCGAATGATAGTGCGCGATGTTTACGAGCTGGCCGGAAGCCAACAGCACGCTATCGGACTTGATGAACAAATTATAGCTTTCGCGCCCCAGGCTCAGCGCCTTATCGTAGTCGCCTTCTAGCCGCAAGATTTCACCGAAGTTCCCAAGTGCCAGCGCCAGACGTCGCTCGTCGTCGAGACTGCGAACAATCGGCAAGGCTTGATCGTACAAGCGCCGCGCCTCTCGCACATCGAGGTTGATCTCCACGGCGACGATTCCCAAATTCATCATGACTTGTGCGGCAGCGCCGGCATCGCCGAGTTCTTCATACAGTTTCAGCGACTTGTGATACGCGATTTCCGCCGATTCGCCATCGCCATTTTGAAGACGGCCGTTTCCGATGAAGTGATATCCCAGCGCCAAGCCGCGTTTACTCCGCGTAGCCTGAGCGTACTCGACGAGTTCACGTGCCAGGCGCTCCATGGTCCGGTAATCCGCGTTAAATAGGGCTGCCGCGGCCGCCGTCCTGAGCTCTTCGACTCGATCCTGCTGCTCCACCGGAGGATGGATTCCGCAAGACCGCGCACAATCCTGACCCTGCAAAGGGGTACTGCATTTTGGAGTTTTCCGCCGGACCGTTGCGCGGCGATATTACCGTCCCCGGCGACAAATCGATTTCGCATCGGGCTTTGATCTTGGGGGCGGCGACGTCCGGGCCGCTCAACATCGCGAATCTCAATCCGGGCCGGGACGTCGGCGCTACCCGGCAGGCTCTAAGCGAGCTCGGCATCCGCATCGACGGCAACAAAACGCAATGCGTCGTGCACGGCGGTGAGCTGCACGATCCAGTAAAAACGCTCGACTGCATGAACTCCGGGACGACGGCGAGACTGATGATGGGGGTTTGCAGCGGGGCGGGTCTCACCGCGGAGCTCGACGGCGACGAATCCTTGCAAAAGCGTCCCATGGAACCGGTTGCAGCCCAGCTGCGTGCATTTGGCGCGCGGATCGAAACGGCCGCGGGCCTCCTTCCCGCGATGATTCATGGAACAGCCCACCCGCAAACGCGCCGCTTTATTCTGGTCTCTCCCTCGGCACAAGTAAAATCGGCTTTGCTGTTATGCGCATTATTCGCAAAAACATCGATCTCTATTTCAGGAGATCGCGGGTCGCGAGATCATACCGAGCGCATGCTCGAAGGATTCGGCGCTTCGATCAAACACGACGCCACGAGCGTTACCTATGAATACACACCCATCCAGGCGGGCGAGATTGCGGTCCCGGGCGATTTTTCTGCCGCGGCATTTTTTATGGTCGCGGCGACAATCACCCCGGGCAGCGATATCACCATTCGAGATGTCGGTGTCAATCCAACCCGCACCGGTTTGCTCGATGCGCTTCGGGAAATGGGTGCCTCGATCGAGATTACCAATCCGCGCCTGTGGGCGAACGAGCCGGTTGCAGATATCCATGTTTGCGCCGCTCCGTTACATGGAATAACCATTGGGCCTGAGTTGGCGCTCCGGTCCATCGATGAAATTCTGGTTTTGAGCGTTGCAGCGGCCCGCGCCGGCGGTTCGACCAAAATCACCGGCATCCGAGAACTGCGTACTAAGGAGTCAGACCGTATTGCGGCAATCTCTCGAATTCTGCAAACCGTCGATGTATCGGTGGAAACGTTGCCGAACGGCATCGAAATCGCCGGGGGATCCGGCAGCCCGGGAAAAGGGAGGGTTCTTACGCAAGGAGATCATCGGACGGCAATGTCGGTTGCGGCGCTCGCCGCTGCGGCAGGACCGCTCTCAATTGACGACGCAGCGGGGATTGACGTAAGCTTTCCCGGATTCCAGCTCATGCTCGAAAAGGCACAAGCGTGAACGACGAACCAACCTATTCCATTGATGAGTTCGAGCGCGAATCGCGTTACATTGAAAATTTGATTTGGGATGCGCTCTGCATCGAAAAAGGCGAGCGCGTCCTGTTCTGCGGCTTCGGACCCGATGGAACGCGTATTAAACGTGCGGTGGATGCCGGTGCAAAGGGCTTTGTTATCGAGCACCGCGACGACATCATTCGGGAGTTTGAATCCCTCGGCGCCGAACTCGTGCGCGGCAGCACTTCGGTGATTCCGGCGAAAGCCGACACCTACGATATCGCCATTTCATTCCACTACTTGCATGAAGTCGATCCCTTCTTCCATGCGCAGGTTGTCTCGGAACTGGCACGCGTTGGAAAGCGCGTTGCGATTGTTGAACCGGCTCCGCCTGCCGATCCGTTGGGACGGCGCATCGCGTTGTTGTATTCGCAAGCCAAGCGCGAGCTCGGCCAGTTCGAGTATTATCAGCCGATGGACTACTGGAAAAAGCTGCTGCAAGCGGTGAAAGTAGAGATTTCACAATCGGTCTTTGCCTTCGCCAAAGTCCCGCCACGCGAATATCTGGAAGATACCGTCGAACTTATTTTAGATACCATGGAAGTCGAGGAAGTGCCGCGCGCATACATGGAAGAGTTACGCGCGATTGCAAAGCGGCCGAGTGCGCAGTTATTGCCTCCCGCCCGCTTCGTGCTGATGGGTGCATCGGTTGGAGAACTCCCGCAGCCCCGGCACACGCAGAGGGAAGCGCCGAAACGGCCTCCATCGCAGTTAGCCATTGCGGCTGCTTTTGATAAAAAGCGAGACATAGAAACGGCACCCCCACCAGCTGTATATTCAGCGCAGGGCGTGCAGCCGGAGTATCCGCCGCCACCTCCGCCACCACCGCAACAAGCGGCCCCCGCTCAGACGTTTACGCCCGCGCCGGTCGACCCGCAACCCGCGGCACCGATGACATTCGGGGTGCCGTTGCCGCCGCAAGCGCAACCGCAGGCGCCGCCCCCCACAC
>JALYIF010000422.1 GCA_030775925.1 Vulcanimicrobiota bacterium
AGGTTATTGTCAACAATAAGGGCGTCATTTTTGTGGATGACAAGAAGAGCGACGAAGGGCATATCTATGCAGATATGGCCGAAGCCTCGCAGAAAAAGCCCCACAAACATGTGTCGATCACTGCAGATGTTAAAGCGCCTTACGGCGTGATCATCCGAATTTTGGATGCTGCAAAGATCGCGGGCCTCGAAGACGTCGGATTCGTTACATCTTAGTGGAGGTTTCGTAGCGCGTGGCTGTCTCGACAGGTCAAGGCGAAGAAGAGGTCATGTCGACCATCAATATCACACCGTTCACCGATGTGTTGTTGGTCCTCCTCATTATCTTCATTATTCTCGCATCGGTCACTAAGGAACCACATTTGCCGGATGCAAAAAACAAAGAAAAAGTTTTGCCCTCGCAGATTGTGGTCCTCATCGACGACAAGAACATTATTCAGATTGGTTCGACGTCGGTGACGATTCAGGAAGCGTCCAACAAGTTTAAGGAGCTTCAGGATTCGACCAATCATGTGTACAAGAGCGTTATCATTAAAGCGGATCCGCATGCTAGTTACGGCACGATCTTGCAAGTGATGGACGCGGCTAAGTCGCAAGACCTTACGGACTTCGGCTTGGCTAACCATGTAGAGGGCACCAAGGCCCAATAATGGCAGTAAATAAAGATAATCAAAATCGGGATAAAAAGGCGGCGGCTTCCCCGTTTCTTACAACGGGCGAGAGTGTCCGCAATTTCCTTGGTTGGGCGTTTATCATCTCCGTTGTGGCGCATCTGTTGCTCGGGCCGTTAGTTCCGTGGAAGCAGGCGCACACCGCAGATCAGGATGTCGAAAAAGTGTCGATGAGCAAGAAGGTTAAGGTCAAAGTACCGACGCCTCCTCCGCCCACGCCGACACCGCGTCCGACGCAACAGCCAAAGGAAACGCCGCCACCCAAAAAGCAAGAACAGCATCCGCAACCCAAGCTCAAAGTTGAGCCTCCCAAAACCAGCAACGGTGGCGCGGGACCGGGTGAGGCAAAATATGTTCCCCCCAAAGGTGGTTCGCAGAACGGTGTACCACAGGGATCGGGTTCGTCGCCCGCGCCCGCCGGTACGGTTGGCCCACCGGCTTCAACGCCGACGCCCAAACCGCAATGCGCGACGCCATTCAAAGATGCGACCCCGGTGAATTTGGTTTCCCCGGAGTATCCGGAGAGCGCTAAGGAAGCGAACATTGGGCCGGCCGTCGTGATTGTAAAAATCACTTTGTCGGCATCCGCGAGCGTGCTCGACGCATCCGTTATATCGAGTTCGGGTAACAGTGCGCTCGATCGTGCGGCAATTTCGGCGGCCAAGCAATCTTCCTATTCACCAAAAGTCGTGGACTGCGCGCCTGTTACGGGCGACTATTCCTTCCGCGCGAATTTCGATCCGAGTAGTTAGTACGCTGACGAGAAGTCAAAAAAAGACGTTTCCGGAAGGGAGCGTCTTTTTTGTTTGAAAATCGCAACGGCATGGATGCCCGCCGCGCACGCCGACTGCTCTTGTGGGCGTTTGTGCTTTCGGTCCTCGTTCATCTGATCGGCGTGCGCGCGGTCCACTGGAGTGTTCCGGCGCCGGTCGAAGCACCCGACCGTTTAACGATGTCGCGCGTTGCGATCATCCACATGCCGCGGCACACGGCACCACCGGCAACACCTAAACCTGTTGCTGCCGCAACGCCTGCCCCGAAAACCATTCAAATGAAAACCCGCATTGACGTGCCCTTGCTCACCACGCGCAGCCTGCCCGGCCACGGGCAGACCGTTGCTACATTGCTGCCGGCGCCGACGGCGACTCCAATCCCCACGCCCACCCCTTCGCCCAAGCCCTCTGCGAGTGCAAGCGCAGGCTGTGTGACCGCCAACGCGCCGGCTGCAGTGCGAAGCGCCGCGCCCGTGCCTGAGATACCACTAGCGGCGCGCCAAGGGGGTAAGACGGGCATCGTGGCGGTTCGTGTGCATCTGACAGAGAGTGGGGGGATTGCCGAAGCCGTGGTCGAGCAGGGCTCCGGAAACGACGCGCTGGATCAGGTCGCCGTCGCGATGGCAAAAACCAGCACGTACGCTCCGCCACTCGCACAATGCAAGGCGGTTGCCGGAACGTATCTCTTTCGCGTAAAGCTGACGACGCCGCAGTAGGCGCGGCTAAATAACGCCCATATCGCGCAGCAGATGCAGCGTATCGATGTAGCGCAGGAGATCTTTTTTCGTGGGGTCGTCAACATCCACGAAGGCGACGCCCGTGCGGTACTTGCGCAGCAGCGGGTCCAAGCGCGACCAGCGAACCATGCCGGCAACCCGAATAGCCGGACTGGGATCGCCTCGGAGCTCCAATTGAACGATGACCCGCGACCCGCCCTTAATCTCCGCATTCGTGATCATCGCCATTCCGCCGATTGCAATGTCATACGTTTCGGTGAATTCGGGTGCATGTTCTTCGGAAATACTATACGAAACGAGAAGTGAGTCGCCCACCCGTTCAAATTTTCTTGCGTGATCCGCTGCGAGCTCGTCTTGGTTCGGCGGAATCTGCGTTTGATCCACGCTGCCGCCTTCGTGCGTCTGTGCCGCTCGTTCCTCCCAAAGCGCAAGCCTCGGGAAGCGACAGGGCGGCCGGAGCGTCGGCTCTAACCCTGCTGTCCGTGACTTTTCTTCAAGCCATGCTGCTGGCGCTTCTCCAGGGCGTCAGCGAGTTGTTTCCGGTCAGCAGTCTCGGCCACACGGTGCTCATACCCGCGCTATTCCACTGGAACATCGATCGTAAAGATCCAACATTTCTAGCATTTGTTGTGGTCTTACATCTGGGCACCGCCATCGCGCTCATCGTGTTCTATTGGCAGGACTGGGTGAAGATTGTCCGCGCGCTGATCACCAGCGTGATTCGCGGCCGCATCGAAGATGATCGAGACGAGCGCATCGCATGGT
>JALYIF010000423.1 GCA_030775925.1 Vulcanimicrobiota bacterium
GTTCCGGAATGCATCGCAGATAATTGAACACGCAACACTCAGCAGACGCGACGACCGCGACTCGAAGTCGGGATTCGCCGCGAGGGTTTTTATCCAGAGTTCCAGCGGCAAGAAAGCGTCTCGCTGCAGCGTTTGAGAGAGCCGGTCGAGGAATCCAGAGAAGAAGAGTGAGGACGCAAAACTGGGCTGGTCCATCGTCGGCTGCATTGCTGCCAGCATCAGGTCGACCAAGGTCCGCCGTTCGGCACGAATATATTCGTACAAACACGTACGCGCTTGCCGGTCGAGCGTGGCTTCGATCATCGGTTGAAGTTTGGGCAGATCCATTGCATTTTCAAGCCTATCGAGTGTGTCACAAATCGAGAGCATCTTTCAGCACGTCCTAAAAATGCGGTACCATTTCGTCTTTGGGCGTGCGGTGTGCGGATGATGGTTGGGAGCCGGCCGGGACAAATCCCGACGATCCATTGCCGCCAGCGCAGGCAGCAAGAGCAAGGACTGAAACCGCAAGGGTGAGCGACGCGACGAGTCGGCGGGTGTTCATAGTGGCCTCCGGACCGTATGCGAATAATCTCCTATCAGCATAGGCGGTGCTGGGCAAGGCGTCCCCCACCAATCATTGGTGGGGTCGCTTACCCGATTAAGCCGCGGTCTCTAGCGAAAAGAATTGCCTCGCGGCGGGTCGAGACAGCGAGCTTTTTCATGATCGACTTCACGTGCCAGTCGATGGTGTGTGGGCTCTTCCCAAGCTCCAAAGCGGCGGCCTTGCTTTCTCCGAAGCGCTCTAAAGCTCTGAGGACTTCTACTTCAGTCTTGGTGAGAACGGCCGTCGTGCCGCTCTTCTCTATGGCCGGCATCGGGAGCTCCCGCAGCATTTTTGCCAAGCCCTCGTAGCTATGTTGCTTGAGCGCCTCAAAAGCGGCTTCAACGTCTTCGTCCAGCGTTCGCGTTTCAACGTGAACGAACATAGCGCGTGCTGCTTTGATCAGCGTCTTACAACGATCGCTTAAGGGCCCGGGAAGCCGCTCTGCGGCAGAAATATGCCGGTTCGCCAAGGCGACTTTGCCCAAAAGCAGCTGGCTAAGTCCTAAAAAGACCAGGGTTTTGGCCTGGCGCCTGGCACTGTGCGGCTCAGACTCATCCTTCAGACGCAGCTGATCCAGCGCGTAACCGGCCGACGTTTCAGCGCGCCCGCGCTTGCCTGCTGCAGCCGCATACAGTGCGATTTCGGAGGCCCGAAAAGCGCGACGTTGTGCGGTTACTTGGTCGGTCTCTGATTGGCCCAGAATTGTAAGCGCTTCTTCGAACCGCCGCTGCCACGCAGCTTGCATGGCGAAGGAGGGGAGCAGTGTAGCGGAGGTCCGATGGTATTGGTGTGAATCAAAGCCGCGGAGCTGCTCGGCCAACCGCGGCAGGGTCGTGAGATTTGCGCGTTCTACTTCAAGTTCGTAGGTCGAAATAAGGGCGGAAAACATAAGTCGTATGTCGCCTGCCTCAGTTGCAGACCGTTCCATCTGTTTGAGCCACCACAGCGCTTGTGCAACATTGTCTGCGCGCACGTGGATATAAAAGAGGAGCGATTGGATGCGCGCGCACAGCGCGTGGAGGTCGAGCGGCTTTGCCACGTCTAGCGCTCGCATCGCCCGATCGGTTGCCTCCGGAATGCGATTCGACATGAGCAGTATATAAGCGGATTGATGCAAGAGCACTGCGTGGACTTCGTCGTTGTCCACTGCTGATGCTATGCGCAGCGCGTCATCGATCAGGCTGCGCGATTCGTCGCGGCGATTTGCTTGCCAATAGTACGTAGCTAGGGAGCCCATGATCGAGGCTTTCAATTCGGCGGGGAGCTCGTCTCGCAGGCATGGTTCGAGTATGTCTACGTTGTCTAAACGATTGCGTTCACCAAGCTCGCGCGCGAATTGCAGGCACATTCTGGCGCGCTCCACAGGTCTCCGTGCAAATGAGATTGCCTCGCGATACCAGGCTTCGGCGCGTTCAGCGTTGCCGCCATTCAGTTCGCACGTCGCACGGAGCGCCAGCAGCAAAGGGTGATCGGCGCGGTCAAAAGAGTCCCCCACTGCGGTCAGAGCGCGGACGACGGCTCGCCGTTGGCCGTGCTCGATGAGCTGGAATCCTCGTTCTTCAATAATGCGAACCACTGTATCTACATCGCCCGCTGTTTGATACGCATTGAGGGCTTGCACGAACTGATTTAACGCTTCATGGGTTGCGCCGGCTGCACGCCACGTTTGCCGGAAACTTGAATCTCGTTGTGCCAAGACGCTTCGCAAAAAGTCGCGGAACAGGTCGTGATATCGCAAGCTCCCGTCCGCTTCCGCAACGATAAATGTTCCTTGCTCTTTGAGATACTGCATCCGCGCACGCGGCCGATCGATGCCGAAGTGCGTGAGCGTGGGTAGATCGAGTCGCTCAAACACCGAGCTTCGAACGAGAAAATCGGCCTCATCGTCGGGAATGCCGCGCAACACCTGCTCGGCCAGATACTGGTAAGACATTTCTTGCGTCGCCGCTTGCAGTTCTTGCAGATCTAGCGTCCGCTCTGCGCTGAGTAACGCGAAGGTATGGCCGGTCGGCCAGCCACCGGTGTAGGCGAATAGTTCATTGACTTGCGCCATTGACAGTACGGCGCCGAACTCGGCCGCCGTTGCGGCCGCTTCCTCGTGTGTAAAGGTTAGTTCCCGTTCGCCGAGCGCCATTTGAGATTTGCCATAGGCAATCCAGGACGAAATGGGCAAGCCGCAGAGCGAGCGCGATGCAATAACCCATCGTACATTTTCCTGCGTGCGTTCAATTATGGAACCCATGAACTTTGAAACTGCCGGATCATCGGCTGCGGCTACGTGGTAATCGTCAATGACGATGGTCCCAGCGAATTTCTTTAAGAAGTTCCCAAACCATACCGCTAAATCGAGCTCGGGAGAGGATGAGTTCTCCGCGGCATTGACTGCGTTTGCAATAGCCCGGTTTCCAAGTTTGGCCTTATGTCCAAACGAACGGGCCAAGCCGAGTGCGAAATCAAAAACGCCGTGCGACCCTTCCCGCACGTCGTACCGCACCGTGTCTGTTTTTTCCAGAGCGATCCAGTGGTCGAGGGCGACGCTCTTTCCATAACCAGGACCCGCAATAATGACCGTTACTGGGTATTGGTGGGCGGAGTCCAGCAAATGGCAAAGGCGCTCCCGGACTGTAGGCCGGAAGATTCGGCGCGGCTTTGGCGCCGGTGCACCGACTGAAGAAAGAAACGGGCGGGGCCCCATGGGGGGTTCATTCGCCGCAGAGCTTGCCTGCCCCGTAGTCGCGCGCAAATATTGCCCGAACTGCCAATTGAAGTGCCGCTTGCTTGCCAGCTTCGATTTGACCGGGTATGCTACAAAACGCAACCTAAGGAGTAGACGATGGGGACCAAGGGGCCCAAGGGGCCCAAGCAATCACCCGCAGTCGTAAGACTGACGGGCGATCTTGATGTATTTCTCAAAGGCAAGCTTGCGCAAGAACTGCAGGCCGGGCCGGATAATGGCTTGCTCGTCGTCGACCTCACACAGGTAACGTTCATCGATTCGGCAGGCCTAACGGTCCTCATCGACGCTCACAAGCGTGCCACCCGTAGCGGCGGCGAGGTTCGCTTGGTGGTCCAAGAGGACCAGCAAGTGTATCGCATTTTGCAAATTACGGGCCTGACCCGCATGTTTAAAATATTTTCAACAGAAGCAGCGGCGCTGGTACCGTAGAATAGCGCCCCATGATTCGAAATGACGGCCGCGCGGCCGATGAAATGCGGCCGGTGAGAATCGAGCCGAATTTTCTAAAATTTGCCGAGGGCAGCGCTCTAATCAGCGTCGGAAACACACGCGTCCTCTGCGCTGCCAGCGTCGACGACCGCGTTCCGGCATGGATGAAAGGCCGGGGCGTCGGGTGGGTTACGGCCGAATATTCCATGCTTCCGCGTGCTACCCAAGAACGCACGCAACGCGAAGCCTCCAAGGGCCGGGTCGGTGGACGCACCCATGAAATCCAGCGGATTATCGGGCGCGCGCTTCGAGCGGTGACCGATATGCAGAAGCTCGGCGAGCGCACCGTGTGGTTAGACTGTGACGTTTTGGACGCCGATGGTGGAACCCGCACCGCGGCCGTAACCGGCGCCTACGTTGCCCTAGCCCTCGCTTTGCTAAAGAAAGTCGATTCCAAAGATCCCAAAAAATGGCCGTTGCGAGGCCAAATTGCAGCAACCAGTGTCGGGTATCTCGCCGGCTCCGCGCTGCTGGACCTGCCGTATGAAGAGGATAGTCGTGCCGAAGTCGATATGAACGTGGCCATGACCGACAGCGGGAAGTTTGTGGAAGTCCAAGGCACCGCCGAATCCGAGCCCTTCGATCGCGACCAGCTCGATGCGATGCTCGATCTCGCGCGCACCGGAATCGCTTCCCTGTTCGTGGCGCAACGCGAGGCGCTCGAGCCGCATGGGTTCCCGGCGCTCGTCCATGCCCAGTAGCCTCGATTTGCTGGAAAAGCTCGTCTTGCGTGTGGGTGAATTCTATATTACCGATAAGGGGATGAAGAAGGCGCAAGATCGGATCTCCGCGCTCCTGCAGAACGGCGCAGTTGATGCATCTGAAACTGTGGCCTATCTACACGCCGTCCGGCGATACTTTTCCGGTTTCGAACGGGAGGCACGCGAGCATCTGCGAGTGGTAGACAAACGACTTGAGCAGGCCAATCAGGTCGTCTTCAATCTTACTGCAGAACGTGCAGTGGCCGTGCGCAGGATCGACGGAACCCAGGGCGTCTTGCACGAGCTCACCGCTCTGGAAAGCCCAGGCGTACACGCATGAAGATGCTTGAAGACTTCGGGAAAGGCACGACGCACTTCGTTGAATACGCCGGCGGCGTCGTTATGCTGGGCGGAGAGTCGATCGGCTTCATCGCACATTTACGAATTCGACTGGCAGAAACGCTCAACCAAGCCTATCTGCTGGGTTTTCAATCCCTGATCATCGTTCTGCTGACGTCGCTCTTTACCGGCATGGTATTTTCACTCGAATCGGCGCAGCAAGCCGTCACGTACGGCGTGGGAAATTTGGTGGGCGGAGCTGTTGCGTACACCTCCGTGCGCGAGCTTGGACCCATGCTCTCAGCCGTTGTTGTAGCCGGCCGCGTAGGCGCGGCCATCGCCGCAGAGATCGGCTCAATGGTCGTAACCGAGCAGATCGAAGCGCTTCAGTCGCTGGGCCTCGCGCCCGCGCGCTTTCTTGTAGTGCCGCGCCTGCTCGCCCTGGTGATCATGCTCCCGCTACTCGCTATCTTTGCCGACGTCGTTTCCATTGTTGGCGGCATGTGGATCGCACAAACCTACGCACACATTAATTTTGAATCGTTTATCGCCTCAGCGCGACAGACCGTCGGGTTCGAAGACGTCGTCAAGGGTCTATTCAAATC
>JALYIF010000424.1 GCA_030775925.1 Vulcanimicrobiota bacterium
TGATCGTCGAGAGCCGCCGAGAGGCCGAAATGAAGACGCCGCTCGATATGACGCGCGGGTACGGGTTGCTTATCGCGTCTCTCTCGATCAGTCTGGATTCCTTGGGCATCGGATTTTCAATTCTTTATGTTGGCGTGCCGCTGGTTACAGCTCTGAGTTTCATTGGTGTGGTATCGGTGGCCTCAACGTTTTTCGGGATAACGTTTGGCCGCTTTTTAGGGCGGCGCGCGGAAGAAGGCGCCGAGCTTTGGGCGGGCATTATTCTGGCTGCGACGGGTGCATTCTTTATCGCCCAAAAGCTTTTCGGATGGGGGTAGACGCCGGCGCTGCGCTGGTTAGACTTGCTCGGGCAAGTGGTGCCCGTTCAATCGCCGTTGTCGGCACTGGGAAAAATGTAGGAAAGACCGTCGTGGTCGCTTCCTTGTGCCGCGCGCTGCACGGCCAAGCCATTCAATTTGGCCTGACCTCGATTGGACGAGACGGCGAAGCGATCGATGCAGCAGATGGCCTGGCCAAACCCCGGCTTTTTCTCCAACCGCAAACCATGCTGGCGACCGCGCGAGATGTGCTGCCGCGCTCGCCTGCGAGCGAACTTTTAGACACCTCGATGCTCGCAAGTGCCGCAGGGCCGATTGTCTATGTTTCGGTTCGCAATGCAGGCTTTTATGAGGTAGCTGGACCGCCGACCGCAAGTGGGATTCGCAATTGTATCGAGCGGCTTTTTGAACTTGGTGCGGAGTTCGTCGTGCTGGACGGCGCAGTCGATCGCGTTGCCGCACTTGCCGGTATGGAGCACGCAGTCATCGTTTCAACTGGCGCTTCTAACGTCAGCACACCGGCCGAAGCAATCGACGACGTTCGCGCGCTTGTTGCGCGTTTAAGCGTCCCAAAAGCCGATCCGAATCTGCCGATTCTTGCCATTGAAGGGGCGCTAACCGCACCGGAAATTGCGGCCTTGATTGCCGCGGGCGAGTCGCGTCAAATTGTGGTGCGCGATCCAACCCAAATCGCCGTACGCGGGAAGGCATTTTTGGGAATTGCCGATCGCTTGAACCTTCGCTGCCTGCGGCCGTTGCGCGTGATTGCCGTCACGGTTGCATCAATTGGACGCGATCGTTACTTCGAACCACGCGCTTTTTTACACGACGTTGCGCATGCCACCGGATTGCCGGCCTTTGATATCTACGCGGGGGCGATGGCTGCGGCATGAAGCTTGAGCGCATCATGGATGAAAGCAGCGCGGCTGCGCTGCGAGTCGACTGGCTCATCGCCGAGCTCGAGCCGGTGAGCGACTACGGCCGGCGGATATTTGCCCGGTTGGAACCGTTTGCGCCGGGCGAGGAGGCGGCGGCGACCTCGAGTGCAGCCGAAATTGCCGAGTTCGCGAGCGCAGTCGGCAGCGCACACATCGATGCGATGCGGGACGCGCTGCGCGGCGTTCCCGATGCGACAAGCGCAATTGCACGCGCGGGCATGGGCGATGCGCTCTCCGACCTTAATTTTCTGGAAATTCAACGCTTTTGCGACGTACTTGAGCGGATTGAGCCGCTGCTTGCGGGTCAATCCGTGTACGCGCTCCCGCGCTGCACTGCGGTTGCTAAAGTACTCGAACCGGGACGGTCGGGAAAGTTTGGCTTCTATCTTGAAGATCGTTTTGATGACGCGCTAGCAGATTCGCGTGCGCACGTGCGTGATGCGCAGACAGCTTTTGATACCGCGCGCGGGAGGCTTGGAACTGCTCTCGAGCAGGCGGTCGGGCGTCAAGCCGGTGATAGCGGCGAGTTCATCGTCATGCGCGATGAACTCAAAGGAAACTTACCTTCGGGACTTCGCGTCGTGCGCGAAGCGCCTACGTACTATTTATGCGAGTTGGAACTCGATGAAGCCGCACTTGCAGCTCTGCGCCTCCGGGATGACAGGTTAGCGGCCCTGGCAGAGCGAGAGGAAGCAACGCGTGCAGCCCTCTCAGCCGTGATTGCTCGACACAGCGTGGAGTTGCAAACGGCCGCGCACCAACTCGGCGTGCTCGACGTGCTCGCCGCGGCTGCGCGGTTTTGCCTGCGCCACAATTGCGTTCCGGCGTCATATGCTCGCACGCCGACTGTCGACTTTGAAGATGCATATTTTTTGCCGCTTCAGAGCGATTTGAACCGTCAAGACCGCGCCTACACTCCGATCACCGTGTCCTTGAGTGAAGCGACGATTCTTACGGGACCGAATATGGGCGGGAAAAGCGTGGCTTTGCAAACATGCGGGTTTATTGCGGCCTGTGCTAGCTTCGGAATCCCTGTCCCCGCAAAGTCCGCTACGGTCGCATTGTTTGCGCAGATGGTATGGCTTGGGATCAACTCGAACGATGACGGCGCAGGAACGCTGCTTTCATCCTTTGCGCGCGAAATCGTTCGCTTGCGTGATGCGCTGGCGGCCGCGGCGGAGCCGCCCCTCTTTTTGGTCGACGAACTCGCGCGCACCACAACGCCTGATGAAGGCCGTGCACTATTGCTTGCATTGATGGCAAGACTGCGAGATCGCCGCATCTGTGCGTTTGTCGCAACGCACCTTTCGGGGATTGCAAGAGACGCCTCTGCACCACACTATGCGGTCCGCGGCTTACGCGGCGCCCCGCACGAAGCTCCCAGCGAAAATCTGCAGGAAGCTCTTGCTGCGTTAGCGCGCTTGATGGATTATACGATCGAACCGGTAACGGATGACCGCGCGGGATCTGCGGATGCACTGTTTCTGGCCGGGATGCTGGGCCTGGATCGGAACTTCATCCAGACCGCATGGCAGATGCTCGCGAAAAGCGAAGTTGAGAAGCCGTAATGCAGCCTTTAATTATTACCGTCGCGCCGGTAGGCGCCGAACTGACGCCCGATCAGACTCCGCATCTGGCCGTAACCCCGAAAGCGCTAGGCGAGGTGGCTTCGAAGATCCGCGCCGCTGGTGCATCCATGATCCACGTTCACTGCCGCAACGATGATGGCACCAATACGCACGACCTGGGGCGCTTCCGGGAAGCCTACCAGGAGATCCGCGCAAGTAGCGACCTTATCGTGCAATTTTCTAGCGGCGGAGCGATTGGGATGTCGCCGGAGGAGCGCTCGGAGCCTTTAGCGCTGCGGCCCGAGATGGCAACACTAACGTGCGGAACGGTCAATTTCGGCGACGACATTTTTGAAAACAGCTTCCCAATCATGCGTGGCATCCTCGCGGCGATGAAAAAATACGACGTGCGCCCGGAACTGGAAATCTTTGATAAGGGTCATCTGACCAACGCGCGCCGGCTAGAAAGTGAAGGCTTGCTCGCTTTCCCGCAGCACGTCGATTTTGTGCTGGGCGTGCCTGGCGGTTTGGATGCTACCGTGCAAAACTTATGCGATTTGGTGGACGGGCTCCCGGCCGGTTGCACGTGGTCCGTGGCCGGAATCGGACGCATGCAACTGCCGCTCGCTATGGTGGCCATCGCCATGGGCGGTCACGTTCGGGTCGGGTTGGAAGATAATATTTATTATTCGAAAGGCCGCCTGGCTTCCAATGAGGAGCTGGTGGCCCGCATCGTTCGGATTGCCGAAGAGGCCGGGAGGCCGGTATGCACGCCTGCACAAGCTCGGGAGGTTTTGGGCCTCGCACCCCTACCAAAGGGAGAAGCGGTGGGAAGGCCGTAACTACCGCGGGTTCTCCGCGCCCCTGCGGGCGCGCGCTGATTTCTGATTTCGGGGGATAGGTCACCTGTTTAATTATGTGCTGCGGCGGACGTTCCAGGCGATTCCGCTGCTCATCTTGATCTCGTTGATCCTATTTGTCATCCTCAATAACGCGCCGGGCGGCCCGCTCGCGCCCTATCTGCAGAATCCGCATATCACCCCCGCCGACATCGAACGCCTCAAACATAACCTCGGCCTGGACCGTCCCATCTATTACCGGTATTTCGTTTGGATGGGTCAAGTGCTGCATGGCGATTTCGGGTACTCGACTTCAAACTCGCAGCCGGTGCTCGAAGCGATCCTGGGCCGCCTGCCGGCCACCCTTGAATTGCAAATCTCGGCATTCTTACTGGCGCTGACATGCGGACTTGCGGCCGGAATTTTTGCCGCCGTCCGGCCCTATTCGCTTGCAGATTATTTCATTACGACGCTAGCGTTTTTTGGACAGTCCATGCCGGTTTTCTGGTTCGCGCTCATGATGCAGCTGTTGTTTTCCGTGAACGGTATCCATGCGTTTGGCTACGAGATTCGTTTGCCATCTGCCGGTATTAGCACCTATGACACATTCAATTTGGCCGACCGAATACAACATCTCATCTTGCCGACGATCGTTCTCGGGCTCTTGCAGCTTGCGCTGTATAGCCGCTTCATGCGCAGTTCGATGCTTGAGGTGATTAAGACCGATTATATGCGCACCGCATCGGCAAAGGGTCTGGACGGCCGAACCGTTCTCTTCAAGCATGGCCTCAAGAATGCCATGATCCCAATTGTTACCGTCGTTGCGCTTGCGCTCCCCGGTTTGCTCGGCGGTGCCGTGGTAACGGAGACCATCTTCGCTTGGCCCGGCTCCGGCCGCATGTTTATTAATGCCCTCGGTCAGAGCGACATCGCGTTGCTGATGGGGTATCTGCTGGTCCTTGCGTTCATTGTGGTGTTCTCAAACCTGCTGGCGGACGTCGCGTATGCGTGGCTCGATCCGCGCGTCAAGTACGATTAAGGCTGAATAAATATGGCAAGTTCTGTTCCGTTCAACGCACCGCTGGTCGCCGAAGAAGAGTTCGTCCTCAGTAAAAACACTGTTTGGAAGCGCTTTCGCCGCCACCGCCTCGCTCTCGTGGGCATTGCCGTACTTGCGATCATGGTTTTGGTCGCGGTCTTTGCAAAACAGATCGCACCCTTTGATCCTAATGCAATTGATAATGTCAACTGGCAAGGCACCCCGCTAGCGCCCGGCGTTGCCCATCATATGCTAGGCACGGATGAAGTAGGACGGGACTTATTTTCGCGCTTGATGTACGGCGCCCGCATTTCACTCACCGTCGGCATTGCAGCTACGATCATGGAAGTGCTCATCGGCACGTTCCTTGGAGCCATCGCCGGATACTACGGCGGCTGGGTCGATTGGACGATCATGCGCATCACGGACGTATTCTTGTCGATCCCGTTGCTGCCGCTGCTGCTTGTCCTCACCGCCATTGTCTCCGCGAGTTCGAGTAAGGCGAGTTTGAGCTTCGGGGTCATTGTCATTATCATTGGAGCCCTGACGTGGCCGTCGGTCGCACGTTTGGTTCGGGCTCAGTTCCTGACCCTGAGGGAGCGAGAATACACCGAGGCCGCCCGTGCGGTTGGCAACAACGACATGCGGATCATTTTCCGGCATCTCTTACCCAACTCCATGGCGCCCATCATCGTGCAAGCGACGCTCGACGTGGCCGGGGTTATCATCCTAGAGTCCACCCTCTCGTTTCTGGGTTTCGGTATCCAGCCGCCCACGGCGTCCTGGGGTAATATGCTTGCCAACGCCATCTCGAACTTGCAGGTGGCATGGTGGGCCGCGGTCTTCCCGGGTCTCTTCATCCTGGTCACCGTGCTGTCCATCAATTATATGGGCGACGGTCTGCGAGATGCACTTGACCCGAACACGCGCTGACGCTACACTCTGTGAGTTGCTTTGGGGCCGGCTAGCCCTGGGGTGAGCCTTCTATTGGGGTCGTGGCGGAATTGGTAGACGCACTAGCTTGAGGTGCTAGCGGGAGCAATCTCGTGTGAGTTCGAGTCTCACCGTCCCCACCATAAGGTTAGAGACAGGCCCGGCTTCTGCCGGGCTTTTCTTCTTTTCTGGACCAACATTTGGAAACGCCCCGCTATTTTATGGTTTCTTGATGGTGGCTGCCGCCCTAGCCGCGCTACAATGGACCCTGAAACATTGACCGCCGGGGCGGCGTAGGACAAGTAGTATAAGTGCGCCTGGGAGTTTTTTATTGTGTGGCTGACCCGATTTGCGATCAACCGACCCGTCATCACCGCGATGGTGTTTTTGGCACTTGCCATCTTTGGCATTTTTGCCTACACACAGATCGGCCGGGCCCAGAATCCACCCGGAACTGAATTCCCGCTCGTCTTTATAGCAGCCGACTATCCTGGCGCATCCCCCCAAGACATGGAAAAGTTGGTCGTTAAGCCCCTTGAAGACCAGCTTAGCGACCTTCAAAATGTCGAACAGGTGACGGCGACGGCTCAAGAGGGGTCGGCGGAAGTCAATGTCCAGTTCAAGATCGACACGAATATTGAGCTGGCCGCCATTGACGTACAGCGCCGCGTTGATACGGCCAGAGTGTTCATGCCCAGTGACTTGGACCCGCCGCTTGTGGGCAAGGCCGGCTCGGCCGCGCCGACGATGTTGCTAGCCGTTTCTTCGACCGCGCTTTCGCCGACGGCTTTGGCTGATGTCGTTACCAATCAGTTGATACCGCAACTCAAGCAGATCCCGAATATTCAAACAGTCACTACGCGCGGCGTTAAAACGCGCGAATTTCACGTAGAGCCCGACGCTGCAAAGTTGGTCGGCACCAACGCTACGCTTAACGATATTTTTAGTGCGGTCCAACAAAATAACGCGAACGTGCCGGGCGGCCGTATTGACGGCAAGACGCAGGAAACAACCGTAGCTATTCACGCGGACGTAAACAGCGCGAATGATCTTGCAAATATCCCGCTCCCTGTGCCCGGAAGTAGCAGTAAAATATTGCGTATTGGCGATGTTGCTTCGGCGACGGATAGCTTCGCCGATCAGCGCTACATTTCGCACTACAATGGCCAACCGCGTATTCGTATTCAACTTGACAAAGTGCTCTCGATGGACGAGGTCAGCGAAACGACGATCGTTCGAGATGCGCTGAAGAAGATTGAGCCTCAGTTCCCGCAGCTAACCTTCCACGAAATCGAAGCTCCGGGCGACTATACCAAACAAGAGCTCAACGGTGTGTGGCAGTCGCTCATTGAGGGCATCATTTTGACGGCAATCGTCATGATGCTCTTCTTGCACGCATGGCGCAATGCGGCTGTGGTTATGATCGCGATCCCGACCTCGATTCTCTCCACTTTTATTGTCATGAAGTGGATGGGGCTCACTTTCGACTTCATGTCGCTTATGGGACTCTCGCTGATCATCGGAATTCTGGTTGATGATTCGATTGTTGTGCTGGAAAACATAACGCGACATCGAGATCAAGGCGAAGACCCAATGAATGCGGCCATCAATGGACGAACGGAGATCGGTTCTGCTGCAATTGCCATTACACTGGTGGATGTCATCGTGTTCTCGCCGATTGCGTTCTTGCCCGGGATCGTCGGTAAGTATCTCAAGGAGTTTGGCATTGTGGTCGTCGTGGCCACGCTGTTCTCGCTTTTGGTGTCCTTCACGTTGACGCCGCTTTTGGCAGGTAAATGGAGTGTTCTTAAGCGTTCCGAGGGCCGTCCAAAATGGCTCGACCGCCTGAAAAATATTTGGGTAAACGTCGGGATTGCTGTGGCTGCAGTCGCCATCTATTTCATGCCCGTGCCCGTTGTGGACGGCCGCGTTATTGGAATAATTCTTCTCGCGCTCCTCGTCCTGAATGGATTCGTGCAGCAGTACGAAAAAATTCTCAACTGGTACAAAGTGCACGTGCTCAATTTTGCCTTGGCACACGGCTACTATGTGGTGTTTCTCTGTATCACATTGCTCTTGAACGCGCTTATGTTGATGGGCGGCGGAATAATCGCGGCGATCTTCGATGTGGGATTGGTGGTTATCGTTGCCCTAGGTTTAGTACTCGGGCTACCGTATCGTGGATCGTTCGAAGCGGGTAAACTGGAGCCGCTGAATTACGGCATGCCCGGCCTGAGTATTCCAAAGATTTTCTTTGGGCATCTGCGAGCATCTGTCGGCATCAAGGTTAACGGTCAACCGCGGTTTGCCGCAGAGCGAAACGCCTGGCGTTTCCTCGCCCGGAGTGCGGCCGGCATGTATGCGAAGTTCCCGATGACGCTTGCGACACTTGGTTTACCACTAGCTCTAGCCTCAGTTGTTTGGATTTTCCAACCGATTTCAACCGACTTCGTTCCGGGCGGGCAAACCGGAACCGTTCGCATGTCGTTAACCTACCCAGTCGGAACGCCGATCGTGACGACTGAACGGGGCGTTGACGCTATTTCGCAAGCGATTCAAAAGATAGACGGCATCGAGACTGTAAGTTCCACCGTGGGTTATAAGTCTGCTGGCTTTGGAAGCATTAACGGGGGCAACTATGCAACGCTTAGTGCTGATACATACAAGGATCGCCGCAAAGAGCAAAACCAGATCATGGTCAAGATTCGAAAATTGGCATATTTGGCGCCCGGTGGCGACTTTCAAGTTGCCGGTGAATCCGGCGGCGGATCGGGAACGCCAATCTTCTACGCCCTAACTGGGCCCGATGCGGTGCTGGATGCCGCTGCCAAGAAGATCGTCGTGTTTCTGCGCGCGACCCCGGGCGCCGTGAACGTGCAGTCGGGAGCTGAGGGCGGTGCCCCTCGCCTTAACGTGCAGATTGATCCTATGCGGGCAGCGATTCTCGGCGTGCAACCTGGAGCGGCGGCAACGGCCGCGCGCCTGGCCATCGCGGGAGGTGTGGCGACAAAGGTGCGCACCAGCGAAGGTTTGACCGATGTTCGCGTGCAGTTCCCAGCGGCGCGCCGCAACGATGTCCTAAATTTGCAAAATGTGCGGATTCGCGCGGCTGACGGGACACTGGTTCCATTGGGTAGCATCGCGACATTCCAGTGGACGAAGGCACCAACCAAAATCGACCGCCTCGATCGCGCTCGCGTTGTGAACGTAACTGGTGGCGTGCTGCCGGGTTACTCGTTAGGTGCCGTAACTGGTCCACTGGAGAAGAAATTAAACGAACCCGGCTTCCTTCCGGCGGGCGTTCATCTCAAGCCACAAGGCGACACGCAACTGATGATCCAGACGTTCACGAGCATGGGGCTCGCCCTCGTGACCTCGTTCATGCTGGTGTATATGCTCATGGTCATTCTGTATGGTTCCTTTTTAGAGCCGCTCATCGTCATGTGCTCCGTGCCGATGGCAATGGTTGGTGCACTGTTTGGCCTGGCATTTATGAGTCGCATAGATTTCAGCCAGTCGGGTACCCAGTCGTTGAATATCATTTCGATGATCGGCATCATCATGCTGTTCGGTTTGGTCGCAAAAAATGGCATCTTGCTGGTTGACTATTCGAACACGCTGCATCGCAAGCGTGGGCTCCGTGTGCGGGATGCTGCCCTCCAAGCATCTGGAACACGTTTCAGACCCATTTTGATGACAACTTTCGCAATGGTATTTGGCATGCTTCCGCTGGCTCTCGGCTTTGCGGAAGGATCCGAATGGCGCCAAGCGATCGGAACAGTCATCATCGGAGGACTGGTAAGTTCACTGATATTGACGCTTTTCTTGGTTCCCATGATCTACAATACGTGGATGGGATTTTTGGAACGGCGGGGTGATGAACGCGCGGTCGCAAGCGAGATGCAGCCAAGTCCCATTGGTGGTGGGCGCGAACAGCCTGCTCTTGTAACCTAAGGCCTTCGGGCTAGGGCCTCCAAGCAACCAGGCGAGTGAAAGGTGATGCAAAAAAAGCGTCACCTTTTACAATTTGGGGTATGAGGCAAGGTGTGCAACGGATGCGTTGCGCCTTTGGAGGTATTTCGAGTAATGTCTTTATTCAGAAAGATTGTCCCCCTGCTCGCAATTGCGGCGCTGGCGGGATTTGGAACCGGCTCGCCGGCGGCTGCAGCCGGCGTCTCGATCGTCGTCAACGGCGCGACGGTCAATTTTGACCAACCACCAGAAGAGCGCGCTGGCCGCGTGTTCGTGCCGTTGCGCGGAGTTTTTGAAAAGCTCGGCGCGAGTGTCGTCTACGCCAATGGCCAAATTAATGCAACTGGCAATGGGCGCAACATCTCGCTGCATATTGGTTCGACTTCGGCGACCGTGAATGGACAACCAGTTGGCGTCGATGTCGCTCCCTATCTCGTTGGTGCCCGGACGCTTGTTCCGCTGCGCTTCGTTGCGCAGGCCTTAGGGGCGAGCGTCAACTACGATAACGGCACGCGAGTCGTTACGGTAAAATCCGGGAACGGCGGCACAGTAGCCGCTGCACCACCCGCGGCAGCCGCAACGGTTGATATTCTTGACAAGTCGCCTGGAGCGGGCGCCAACATTGCAAACAACCGGCCCACAATTTCGGGACGTTTTAGCAGTGCGGTAGACGCAAACTCCGTGCGCATTTCGCTCGACGGCAGAACTGCCGAAGGCAATTCGTTCTACAATTCAAGCGAAGTCTTCAGCTGGGTACCACCGATTCTTCCGCCCAGCAAGCATACCGTGACCGTCACCGGTAAGTCATCGGCCGGCGTAGCGTTCGCACGCAGCTGGTCATTCTTTACCGGAAACAGCGGCGGAGTCGGCTTGACCATTAGCCGCCCGGCTGCGGGTGCAAAAGTCGGCGCGTCATTTACCGTGACGGGCCACACGGCTGCAAGCGCACACGTACATATCGTGGCCGCGAGTTCGGCAAATGTGGTGGGCGGTATCCTGCGCGTCCAGACGGGACAACAGCAGTATGACGTCACCGCGGATTCCAATGGAAACTTCACGCAAGAGGTTAGCTTGCCTGCGGTTTCTGGCGGCGACGTGGTGCTCATTGTAACGGCGGCCTCACCATCCGGGGCAAACGCGACACCTAAGCGTCTGGTTCTGCACACATAACTTTGGAGCGTTGGAGTAAATAATGAACGTAAACATTTTAAGTAAGGTGAGCGCAGCCGCGGCGGTGCTCACACTGGTCGCGGGCATGCAACTGTCCGCAAACGCAGCGAACGTGACGATCCAGGTGAATGGGCAAGTCGTCACCTTCAATCAAGCACCGATCGAGCGGGTCGGGCATGTGTACGTCCCATTGCGCGGAGTTTTTGAAAAACTCGGGGCGAGTGTGGTGTACGCCAATCGCCTCATCAATGCACAAGGCAATGGCCACTCCGTTTCCCTGCGAATCGGTGCTAACTCGGCTACGGTGGACGGCAATAACGTCGGCCTCGAGGCTCCGGCATTTATCGTTGGAAGCAGTACGCTGGTGCCGCTGCGATTTGTCGCCCAAGCGTTGGGGGCAACCGTAAACTACAACAGCAGCAATCGAGTTGTCGATATCTCTTCAAATGGCGCACCCGCTAATAACGGCGGCGGCAACACCGGTAACGCCGGTAATTCCGGCAACACCGGCAATACGGGCGGCAACTCAAGCGGGTCGGTTACCCTTACGAACCTGAGCCCAGGCGACGGAGCCGTCATCGCGGCGGCAGCGCCAACTGTGTCAGGGAATTTCAGTCAGGATGTCGATCCCAACAGCGTTCATATTCTCTTAGATAGCCGGGACATCACGAACTCGGGCAGCACCTATGTCGGAAACAATTCCTTTCAGGTCTCGCTGCCGACCATTCCCTCAGGCCAACACAAGATCACGGTCAAAGGGAACGCAGCCGGGGGCGGCGCCTTCTCGCAGTCGTTTTCGTTCCGCAGCGGAGCCGACGTCAATAAGCCGTTTATTTCCAACGTGCAAATTAACGGCGTCAACGCGGTCAGCGGCCAGGTGGTTCCAGCATCATACACCCTGACCGGCAGCACAATACCCAATGCAACCGTTCAAGTGATCATCGGCTACCAAACCTCGCTGTTTGGCGGCTTGATTCCACTGGGTGGAAACACAGCACAGCAAATCGTCACTGCAGACGGTAGCGGACACTTCTCGGTCGGGATCGATTCCACGACGATCGGCAGCCCGCAGCAGTATACCGTGGCAATCGTGGCCATCAACCGCGACACGAAAGCAACGAGCAAACCCGTTCAATACAACGTCCACCTCTAGCGTCCAACACGCTAAAAGAAAAGACAGCCGCAAGGCTGTCTTTTTCTTTATGCTTCGTACAGCGTGAATTCTAAATTGAACTGGCTTGGAACGCGCCTAAGCGCTAGCAGGTACGCTCGATCCAGGCGATGGTGCGTGCGGCGATCTCGGGGAATTTTTCGCGGTAGAGTTCGATCCCAGTGTTCGTCGTGTTCGCGTACACGTAAGCATCTTTAGGAAACGAGGTTGTATTCAGAAACGCCGGTGCAGAGACCGACGCACTCGCGTCGCTGTCGGCGTACATCAAGTAGCACGAACGCGGAGAAAATCCGCCCTGGCCAGAGAGTTCGCGTGCGCGTCCTTCGTCGAGGCCGATGAGCACGCTGCTGGCGGTTCCCCAGCCTTTAGCCGAAGCCGCATACGATAGATCGGCACCCAGGCCGACACCGATGGTGCCGATGCGCCCTGGATCGGTTTTTGCTTGCCGAATTACCCACGCGAGAGCCGCCCGAACATCAGCCGGATAATGCGCCGAGGCCCGCAGGTCGCGCTCTAGCGGCCGAAGTGCGTCGGCGCGCATGTCTTGGCGCAGTGACTCTCCGTGGCCGCGCAAATCGAGCGCGAAAATGCCCCACCCGCGAGAGCGAAATGCTGGAATGAACGGCTTCCATGCCGTGCGATCGCTTTGGAAGTCATGGAGTAATAAAACCGAGATGTTTCCCGGTGCGCCAGGCTCCCAATACGTGCCGCGTAAATGGACGCTGTCATCAGTCAAAAAGCTGACGTCCCGCCCTTCCGACGCCGCTTTGTCCGAGACGAAGGCCATTCGTGAGTCCTACGCAAAGAACGAACCCTTGTCCTCCCCTCCGAAACGCAACGTACTAGTGACCGGCGCAGCGGCCGGCCTCGCTCGCGGCATCACACTTGCGCTTGCCCGTGACGGCTACGATATCTCGTTCACGTACCGGCCCGGTGGGACGGCCCCCACAGAGACTCTGGACCTTTTGGCCGCCGCCGGCTTGTACGGTCGGGGGTATCCGGTTGATTTCCTCGCCGATCGCGACCGTGTTCGCGAAGCGCTTGATTACATCGTTACGCAGAAACCGGTGGACACTCTTGTTCATGCGGTTGGTCCGATGACCGTGCGCCGCTTCGCAGAAGTGACCATGGATGACTATTCCGAGATGGTCGATGGAAACTTGCGCAGCGCCGTTCAGGCCGCGGCCGCCGTTCTTCCGGGCATGCGCGCGCGCGGCTACGGGCGGTTGGTATTTTTTGGATTGACCGGATCGCAATACACCCAACCGGCCAAGGGGCTCGCATTGCACGCAGCCGCCAAGGCCGGTTTGGTGGCATTTGCGCGGTCGCTCGCGTTGGAAGAAGGCCCTCATGGGATCACCGTCAACGTGGTCGCGCCAGGAGACATTCGGGAAAAGAGTCGCACCCGGCTTGAGGCCCGAGTCCTAACCGCGGCCAACCCCGTGGGGCGCCCGGGCAGTTGGGAAGATGTCGCTGAAGCCGTGCGCTTTCTGGTTCGGGAAGAGGCGGATTTCTTTAATGGCGTCGTTTTGAACGTGAGTGGCGGGTTGGCCGAAGTCTACGAGCGAAACGCGCACCGTTCATGAGTTTTGCAGAAGAGACGCCGTCGCACCGCCGATTTGAACTTCCCGGAGCGGCTCCGCACTACGGTCCCGACAAGACGGTGGATGTGGAGCACATCCATCTCCATATCGTCCCGGATTTAGAGACGCGCTCGCTCGAGGGCGAATGCACGACGACTGTCCGCGCATTCGATGAGGATGTTCATGTACTGGCCCTCGATGCCGTGGATCTGCAGATTCACCGCGTCAGCGCGGAGAACGGCCACACCGCCACCTTTCGGACGCGCGGGAACAAAGTCGAGGTACTCTTCGATCCGCCAATTGCTGCGGGCCAGATGGTGCGTTTCACCATCGCGTACCGCGCCGAGCGCCCACGCCACGGATTGTTTTTTATCGAACCCTCGGCAGATTATCCCGATAAAGTCCGCCATGCTTGGACCCAGAGTCAAGACGAAAATGCCCGGTACTGGTTTCCATGCCTTGACTATCCGCATGAAAAACAAACCACCTCCACCACCATCGTTGTTCCAAAGGGTCTGTTTGCGCTTGCAAACGGCGCGCTGACAAAACGCGAAGATCAAGCCGATACGACCACCTTTACCTACGAACAACGTGTGCCGCATTCAACCTATCTAACGACCTTTGTGGTTGGCCCGTTTACCGAAAAAGTTCAGCGCGAGGGCGCGAAGCCCGTCTACTACTACGTCTTACCGGGCCGTGAGGCAGACGGCGAACGCGCATTCGGCAAGACGCCCAAAATGATCGATGTGTTTGAAGAGCGCATCGGTACGCCCTATCCGTACGAGCGGTATTCCCAAATTGCGGTCGGAGATTTTATCTTCGGCGGCATGGAGAACACGTCGGCCACGACGCAGACGGACCGCACACTACATGACGAGCGCGCGCACATTGATTTCTCAAGCGATCCGCTCGTTTCGCACGAACTTGCGCATCAATGGTTTGGCGATTTGCTCACTTGCCGTGACTGGTCGCAGGC
>JALYIF010000425.1 GCA_030775925.1 Vulcanimicrobiota bacterium
ATCAGTACCTGTGCCTTGATCACCCAGTTTCCCGGATTGGCGCCAACGAACGCGGCGGCCTCATCGGGTGTGTGCACGTGCTGGCTGCGCGGCACGGGAATTCCAACGCGCCGGAAAAGCTCTTTACCTTGATGTTCCATCAAGTTCATGGTTTAAAAAGTACTCCGCTTCAAAGAATTTCGGTTAGCCGCGCAGGCTTCGCATCGCGCGACCGGCTTACCCCTAGACTTTAGTCTATTTTACCCAGGAGCGAGCGTGCAATAATAATTTGTTGAATCTCCGAGGTGCCTTCGTAAATTTCCGTGATCTTGGCATCCCGGTAGTAGCGCTCCACCGGAAACTCCGTGGTATAGCCATACCCGCCGTAAATTTGAATTGCCTCGGCGGCATGCTTGCGGGCCGCGGTGGATGCAAACAACTTGGCTTTGCTTGCCTCGGTAACAAATGGCAAACCCGCCGAGCATAAAGCAGCGGCACGATACGTTAAGAGGCGCGCTGCATCCAAATCCACAGCCATCTGCGCGATCTTAAATGAGATGCCTTCAAAGGCGCCGATCGGTTTACCGAATGCAACGCGTTCCTTCGCATATTTTACCGACGCGTCCAGACACGCCGAGAGTATCCCGCACGATTGCGCCGCGATTCCAATGCGCCCGCCGTGCAGCGCGGCCATCGCGCTCCCAAAGCCATCGCCGACCGTCCCGACCAGCGCACGATGCGGAACCTTCACCTCATCAAACGCAAGGTCGCACGTGTTGCTCGTATGAATGCCGAGTTTCTCAGTCGTCTTCTCTACCACGATGCCGGGCAGATCGTTATCAATTAGAAAGGCGCTAATCGCTTTGTGACCGTGCTCGCCGGTGCGAAACATGCCCATGATGACGCCCGAATATCCACCGTTCGTGCACCACTGTTTGCGACCGTTGAGAACAAAGCCATCGGCCGTCTCGCGTGCTGTGGCGCGGATCGCTCCAGCGTCTGAACCAGCCTCGGGTTCGGTTAATGCAAACGCGGCAATAACATCTCCAGAGGAAAGCTTTGGCAAATAGCGTTCCTTTTGCTCATCGCTTCCAAGACGCATGATGGCAGAGCAAATCATGGAATGGACGGAAACGGTAACCGCAGTACCGGCATCCACGCGAGCGAGCGCTTCGATCGCAAGCGCATAGCAGAGATAGTCGGCGCCGACGCCGCCGTATTGCTCGGGAACAAGAATGCCCATGATGCCGGCGTTGGACAATTTGGTGTACAGATCGCGCGGAAAGGTATGCTCCCGGTCCCATCGCGCAATATGCGGCGCAATTTCTTTTGCGGCGATTTCCGCAGCTAAATTTCCGATTGCCCGCTGATCCTCAGTGAGTTCGAATGCGAGATGCGTTGCGGTCTCAAGCATTAGTAGCTATAAAACCCGCGTCCGGATTTCTTCCCGTACCACCCGGCAGCCACGTACTGTTTGAGTAACGGGCACGGACGGTACTTGGTGTCGGAGAATCCGTCGTGCAGCACTTCCATGATTGCCAAGCACGTATCGAGGCCGATAAAGTCTGCAAGTTGGAGCGGCCCCATGGGGTGGTTCATCCCCAGCTTCATGACCGTATCGATTGATTCGACCGAGCCGACACCCTCGTAGAGCGAATAAATGGCCTCGTTGATCATGGGCATGAGCACCCGATTCGAGACAAAACCTGGAAAGTCCCGAACTTCTACCGGCGTTTTATCAAATTTTTCAGCCAACGTCTTGGTAAAATCGTAGGTGGCTTGCGAGGTGGCAAGTCCCCGGATGATTTCCACCAATTTCATCACGGGCACCGGGTTCATAAAGTGCATACCGATGACGTGCTCGGGGCGCGTCGTTACCGCGCCGAGCTTTGTTATCGAAATTGACGACGTGTTGCTTGCTAGAATCGCGCTAGCCGGTGTTTCTTCGTTGAGCTTGCGGAACAGATCGAGTTTGGTTTCAAGGTGTTCGGTGGCCGCCTCGATCGCAATGGCAACATCCCATCCGGCGATCGTTGTCGACGGGGTAATGCGCGCCAAGATATGGCCGCGCTGCTCGGAAGTCAACCGGCCCTTCTCGACGCCCCGGTCGAGGTTCTTCCCGATACCATCCAATCCACGCTGCACGAAGCGCTCTTCGCGATCGTGCAAAAGCACGTGTGCGCCGGAAGCCGCCGCAACCTGTGCGATTCCGGCGCCCATTTGGCCCGCGCCGACAACAGCAATGCGCAAGGTTAGCCGACCTTTACGAGCACGGCATCACCCTGTCCGCCGCCGCTGCAAATTGCCGCGATGCCATAGCCGCCGCCGCGCGCACGCAACTGATGAATGACCGCGCCGATAATGCGCGCGCCAGAGGCACCAATCGGATGTCCGACCGCGACGGCACCACCGTTAAGATTCATC
>JALYIF010000426.1 GCA_030775925.1 Vulcanimicrobiota bacterium
TCGTTGGGAGACGCCGTGCTTGGTAAAGACCTGTTTATGTTCGACTCTGCGGGGGTTCGAGATCTGGGTCCGGCACTCGTAGACGAATTATTCCTTGACTCCTTACGCGATTTCATTTCGGCCAAGAGGCCGAATTCGATCTTTGCGAGGTTGGGGAAATGCACCGCGCTACGCGAGTTTTGGCAAGCGGCAATTCGAACGTCCTACTTGCACCGCGATTTTGAATCGCTCAAGTTTGCGCAAGTCGCACTAAACCAGAAGATCGCAGCGGAATTTGGCGCCTCGCGGCTGTCCAAGGGCGAAGCGCATTTTCTGGATCAGTTCGCCGCTGCGGTCTCGATTCTAACGCCCTTGCAAGTGCGGTCGCGCTTTGCCCATTCCCTCGCGCACGCGCTCGGCGAGCTTCACGCCTTTCAAAAGGCCCGAGCGGTACGCAGCAACGCAAGTTGAGAACGAGCAATCTCGCTGCTTCAGCACGACACAATAGTGGCACAAAGTACAGGCCGAATAAACTGCCGACCTACTTTCGTTTCGGCGAATATTCCAGGTTCTGCCTTACGGCTTCGATGAATGCGCGCGACGTGCATGTTCGATGGAAACATGTATTTATTACTCCAATTTCCAGAGGATATATGATGTTAAAAACATTTACACGTCCGCTGGTGGCGCTCTTGATAGCGGCCTTCGTACTTTGCCAGGGAACATGGGCACTGGCAGGTACGACCGGCGGACTCAATGGCACAGTACTCGATGATAAGAACGCACCGATCGCAGGCGCGACGGTTATTGCAAACGCACCATCGGGAACATCCACCTCGATAACGGACAGCGGGGGGCATTACGGCTTCCTCGCACTCTCGCCGGATACATATACGGTATCCGTATCAAAAAAGGGCTACCAAGAGGTATCCCAGCCTGGCGTAACCGTCTTTGCGGACAACAATTTGTCCCTTGATTTACATACCAAAATAGTTACGCTTACCGAAATCGGTAACGTCACCTCGCGCTCAGGCGGATCGTTGGTAAAATCAGGCGTCACCGCCGACACGTATAGCATCAACGCGCAGACGATTCAAAAGTCGGCTGCCCTTGGTGGCGGCGGCAACCTTGATATGGCCTACTCGGCGATCGCTTCAGTACCGGGCGTCACCGTCCCGACTGGCGGCTCCGGTTGGAACCAGGCGGTGTACATCCGGGGATCGCAGTCGTTCTTCACCGGTTTTGAGTTTGACGGCGTTCCGGTCAATCGCGCATTTGATAACTACAATTCGAGCACCGAGTCAACGCTCGGTTTGCAAGAATTGCAAGTGTATACCGGTGGTGGCCCAGGCTCAAGCTCTTCATCAGGGACCTCGGGCTTCATCAACCAGGTTATTAAAACCGGAACGTATCCGGGGTACGGCACGCTGCAACTTGGCTTGGGTGCGCCTGCATTTTACCATCAAGCCAAAGCTGAAGTTGGTGGGGCCAGTCCCGACCGTAACTTCAGCTATTACGGTGGTCTCAGCGGATACAACCAAGGCTTTCGCATTCTCGACTCCAGTAATGGTGCCGGCTTAATGCAGCCCGGCATGCCGTACCAGGGCTACACCTTCGGCGGTGTTGCGACGGTTAATGGTGAGGGCGTGGTTCCGCTGTGCGATACCGCGGCTTCTCCGAATGCCGGTAACCAACCGGTTGGTTTTACAACACCAGTTGCGGCTTCTGGGGAAACCGCCGGTTGCTTCAATCAATTCCCGGGCGTCCTTGGGAGCACAGCGCAGATCAGTGATCGTGAGGACGTCGGGAACTTCCACATCAAAATCCCACGTAAAAGCGGGCAAAAAGACGACATCCAATTGCTGATGAGCGCATCATCGTTGAATACGGTCTCTTACAGCAGTCTCAATGATTGCGGCGGCGTTGCGCAGTGTCAATTGGCAGCTAGTGGCGTTGCGTATTGCGGCCCGAACCACACGGATGCGTTTGGTGCGGCATGCGGTGCGTTCCACTATCCGAACTACTCGGATGCACGTATCTACAACCAACCGTTCGGAACGAGCATCTCGGGCGTGGCGCCCCAAACCTATCTCTCGCCCAACTCGCCAACAAATCGCGCCTTTGGTGCGCAATTGCCGAGCGATTTGCGCGATCCGATCTGGAATGACACCGGAATCTTCAAAGCGCAGTATACGCATCCGTTTTCGGATCGTGCGTACGCACGTCTTTTCGGATACACGTTCTTCTCGGATTGGAATATCACCGATCCAGTGTGCCAATGGGCAAGCTATCGCAACAACCTCGGCGTGTGCCCTGGTGCGGCAAACTACAACCTGATCACGCACACCTCGGGTGGCGAGATTCAGCTTGCAGACCAAATCACCAACGCACATTTGTTGAACTTGACCGCCAACTACACCACCGCAACGGTCTCGCGTTTCAACAATACGGGCTTCTTAGGCTCACAGTCAGGCGGCTCATCGCCGGTCGGTGTGATTT
>JALYIF010000427.1 GCA_030775925.1 Vulcanimicrobiota bacterium
TATGTGCAACGCTTGCCTCGCTCGCATCAAATGAAATCGAACCGTGCTATCCGGAATACCGAGGAGCTCGGCAATTTCGCGACTGTTTAGCTCGGCATAAAAATGGAGCACGATAGCTGTTTGTTGCTGGGCCGGAAGCTTCGCAAGCGCGCTCTGCAAATCAAGGTGAATAATCGCTCTGGCTAGGTCGTTCGGAAGCGCTCCATCGCCGCTACACTCGTCCGCTATGTTTTTTCGCCGCAGCCTGCGCGCCTCGCGCATAACAATTTTGAAGAACCAGACTTTGAATGCATCGGCGGAGCGTAGTCGACTGATGGACCGGAAGAGAATTGCGCACGCTTCTTGCGAAGCGTCCTCCGCCAAGTGCCGATCGCCGGTTATTGAGAGAGCAATGCGAAATGCGTCTGGCCAAACCGCCCGAATCAGATCCTCAATCGCCTCTTGCGTGCCCGATCGCGCGGCCTCGACTAGGTTCATCATGCTCTATACTAACAGAGGCTTAAAACCAGGGTAGTGTTGGTGTTTTAAAAAATTTTGTGGCCACAGCGGATTTGGCTGTACGCTTTCGGTCAATGGAATGAACTTGTCGGTTAAGAATTTGCGCGTAATTTTCACCAAGGTTGGACAAGGTTTAGTCCAACACTTTTTCGGACAGCATATGTTGATGGAACAGTCGATTGGGAGCGATGCGGCTTCGTTCGAGGCCTGCTATTGCGCACACCAAAAGACGGTGCACAGCGTCGCGCTGCGCATGGTTGGCAACCGCTTTGAGGCCGACGACGTCACGCAGCAAGTATTCTTGCGAGTGTGGAGCAACCCCGGTGCTTTTCGGGGAGGGAACGTTGCCGCATGGCTAACGAGAATCGCGCACAATTTATCAGTTGATGTATTGCGCCGCCGGCGCGAAACTCCACTTGGCGACGCTTCGCCGGATGCGTATTCGCGGACGATCGGACGTACCGAGGGCTTTGAGGACAAAGTCGCCCGCGACGCTGCCGACAACTGCGTTCGAAACGCGCTCCAAATGTTGAAGCCGAGCGAAAGGCATTTAATCATTGCAGCTTTTATCGATGAGCAGACGCATGCCCAAATTGCGCAGGCTGCCACACTGCCTCTCGGCACGGTAAAAACACGAATTCGAACGGGATTACAGCGGCTGCGTCCGCTCGTTGCCGGCCTGCGTTAGGTCGTTCATGGACCGAGCTAGCCGTCTGGCAGCACTATTGCGCTCGCGCATGCTCGACGAGCAACTCACGGCAAATCTGTTGGATCCGCAGAAGGAGGTCGTCGAGGCGCGCGTGGCCGCCACCATTCCCACCGCGCTGGCTGCGTTTGAAGCACCGGATATTGCCTTTGTCTGGTTAACCTCTCCTAATATTTCCCTAGGCGGTTCAATTCCAATGCACATGATCGTGCGCAGCGACCTTGATGCGATCAAGGTGCGTCAAGTGCTCGACAAGATACGGCAGGTTCGCTAAGGCAGTAGGTCACTTCCAGATCGAAGCGATTCGTAACCAGTTGAGCCCAAAGATGCGCTGGACGTCGACCTCTGCATATCCCATCGAAATCAAGCAATCGGCGATTTCGCTCACTTGTTCGGGGGCCACAAAGTCGATCGTTGGGACCTCGGCCTCCTTACCAAATACCTCGGGGCGCGCCTTGAGATACGCCACCAGCTCTTCGTTGTCGAAGACATAGTCTAAGCCCAGAGCAACATGATCGATTCCAGCCAGCTTAGCCACGTAATCAATGTGATTCGCTACGGTTTGACTACGGGTGTCGTTCGCGCCGAGAAAAACGCCGACTCCGTTAATTCCAATCACACCACCCTTTGCCGCGCAAGCACGGATCACTTCATCGCGGATATTCCGCGGATGTTCCCACAACGCACGCGGATTCGAATGCGAGAAAATAACGGGATTTTTAGAATACTGAATGACTTCAAGTGCGGTGCGCTCGCCGGTATGCGAGCAGCACGCAACCATGCCGACGCGCGCCATTTCATCGATTACTCGTACGCCAAATTCCGTCAGTCCGGAGTCGACTTCCATACAGCCGCCACCGACGCGGTTGGGTACATTATAAGCCATGAGCATCCACCGCACGCCCAACTCATAGTACAGGCCAATTAGGCTGAGCTGGTCATCAATGGCACCCGCGCCTTCCACATCAAAGCAGACGCCGAGGCGCCCGCTTTCTTTTGCGCGATGAATATCCTCAACGCGTTCGATGAGCAAAAACTGTTCGGGGCGCTCCTTCAGCCAGCGCCGGAAATGCGCCAGCATTCGAACGTGCGATTCAATGTTGCCCACCTCGAAACCCACGTTTACGCTTACGACCGTGACACCGCTTTGGCGGTATCGCTCGAGTTGCGGTAAGAAATGCTCATCATGCGGACGCAAAGGCAGCGCCGCATGGTTATCCCAGACGATCGATCGCTCGAGGAGCGCGTTCATGGCTCCAACTTCAGCAGGCATGAATGGCGGCCCTGGGGGCGAAGCGCGTCAGATGCTACACCGGTTATCGTTTGTCAGCGCAAGCATGCTGTTCTGCCTGCTACTGATTGGCTGCAGTGTAAGCACGGCGCCCAAGGATGCTAACCGGCCGCACGATACGTTACGCATCGCCGTGCAGCAAGATGTGAAGACGCTAAATCCCTTGCTCATCTCAAGCACGGTCGATGCATTCGTGCAACGATTCATGTTCGAACCGCTTCTCTCTGCCGATCCCCGCGGGAATCTCGTACCCATGCTTGCGGAAGCGGTTCCAAGCCGTGAAAATCACGGAATATCGCGAGATGGACTTTCCATTACCTATCATCTTCGAAAGAACGCGCACTGGACCGACGGCGTGCCGGTATCCTCTCGTGACGTGAAGTTTTCCTGGCGAGCGATCATGAACCCGGCAAATAACGCCCTCTCACGTCACGGCTACGACGACATCGCGGGCATCGACACGCCAGATGCCCATACGGCGGTCGTTCGCCTAAAAAAAGCTTTTGCGCCATTTGTCGATACATTCTTCGCAGAGAGCGATCTTCCATATAGCGTCGTTCCCGAGCATGTGCTCGCGCGCTTTCCAAACATCAATCAAATTGCGTTTAATGCCCGGCCAACGGTGAGCGATGGGCCGTTTCGCTTCGAGCGCTGGGCTCACGGCGATCGCATCGTGGTGACCGCCAATGATACATTCTTTATGGGCAAGCCTCACCTGCGCCGCATTGAAATACGCGTCGTTCCCGACGAAAACACGGCGGTGAATTTGCTGCGCACACACGACGTCGACTTCATGTATCAGGCGTCGATTGCCACCTATCAAACGCTAAAAAGCATTCCAGGCGTTCATTTTGTTTGGGTGGATGTCAACGGATATGAAGGTCTAGAGTTTAATACCGCCCATCGACCGTTGAACGATGTGCGCGTCCGGCGCGCCATTGCTTACGGAATTAACAAAGCGCAACTCGTTCGGACGCTCACCTCAGGTCAGGAAAAACTCGCAAGCGAAGACCTTCCGGATTGGATGTGGGCATCAGACTCTGGCCTGACCCCATACCCCTACGATCCCGAAAAAGCGCGCAAGCTGCTCAAGGCAGCGGGGGTTACGATACCGTTGGAGCTCACCATCGTAACCGAAAATGCAAACGTCACGCATAAGCGCGAGGCGCTGGAGATCCAAGCAATGCTTGCCCAGATCGGTATCAACGTGCAGTTGAAGACCTATCCGGGCGACCTCCTATACGCCGCCGCGGCAGCGGGTGGCATCCTCAATGCGGGAAACTTCGATCTTGCGATCTGGCCTTGGTATGGTGGTATCGACCCCGACAATCTGTTGCAGTTTGGTTGCATAAGCGTCCCGCCACACGGCTACAATGAATCTCGATACTGTAATCCGGAGATGGAACGCCTGCAGAATCGGGCACTGACCAATGACGATCGTGCGCAAAGAACCGCAGCATACCACGGTATCGAGGCGCTTCTAAAACGTGATAACCCCACCATTGCGCTTTGGTGGCAAAGACAACAAGAAGCCCTCGTGGTCGACCTGAAGCATTTCACTCCGAATCCGGTAGTGGAGTCCTGGAACTCATGGGAGTGGAGCTTATGAACCGTCGCGTGAACCTCAATCGCCTCGTCAACATCGAGGATCTGCGCGAGACGGCACAAAGGCGTCTGCCGCGGGCCGTCTTTGATTACATCGACGGGGGCGCAGATGGCGAAATCACCTTGCGCGAAAATTGCCGCGTGTTTGAATCGGTGACGTTTCGCCCACGCAATGCCATTGCAAACTCCGAGAAGCAACTGCGCACTTCGGTACTCGGAACCACCATCGAGCTCCCATTTATGCTCGCGCCTGTCGGCAGTAGCCGTATGTTTTTTCCGCGCGGCGAAAGCGTTGCCGCAAAAGAAGCGGGGATCGCCGGCACAACCTACATCCTCTCAACGCTGTCGGGTACCCCACTCGAAGATGTGCGGGCGGCTACAGACGGACCGGCGTGGTATCAACTGTATCTCGTTGGCGGGCGCGACGTTGCATCGAGCGCCATCGAACGCGCGCGCAAGGCTGAATTCTCCGCGCTAGTCGTCACGGTCGACACGGCCGTCTCCGGACTGCGCGAACGCGACGTAAGGAACGGTGCAAAGGAACTCACCGCAAGAAATGCCGCCATTATTCCCTTTCTCCCCCAGCTTCTGGCGCGACCCCGCTGGCTCGCTGCGTTTCTCGCAGATGGCGGCCTAATGCGGTTCCCAAACGTCGTCCTGCCGGGACACGGTCCGATGTCGTACGCAGATGTCGGAGCAGCCTTAGCGCAATCGACCGTAACCTGGGACGATCTGTCATGGATACGGGAACTTTGGCGTGGACCCATTGTGATCAAGGGCGTACTAACGGCTGAGGATGCGCGACGCGCTAAAGACGCCGGCGCCGATGCCATCGTCGTCTCAAATCATGGCGGACGACAACTCGACGGTGTTTCATCGACGCTGCGAGCACTTCCGGAAATTGTGGCGGCCGTCGGCGGGCAACTAGAAATATATCTTGATAGCGGCATTCGCCGGGGAAGCGATATCGTAAAGGCACTTTGCTTGGGCGCTCGCGCGGTCCTGATCGGACGCGCATATGCCTACGGTTTGGGGGCTGCGGGTGGGCCGGGCGTCGCCCGCGCCATCGACATCATTCGCGCCGACGTCATTCGCACGTTGCAGTTGCTCGGTTGCGACGACGTTGCAAACCTCGATCGATCCTACATTGATTTTCCTGCAGATTGGCACTTATAGCCGGTGCCTGCGCTGGTCGGGAGACGGGAGCAGGAGTGCGGCAGTATGAGAGGTAGCAGACGTAACCGCAGCATGAGGAGTAACCGATGAGCGAGACACAACACGAACACCCCCACAAACACGACGATGGCACCGAACACTCGCACGAGCATCCGGCCGGGCAACACCACGGTCCCGAGCATGGCGCGCACGATCACGATCATAAACACGACGATGGAACCG
>JALYIF010000428.1 GCA_030775925.1 Vulcanimicrobiota bacterium
GCCGTTCGGGCTCGACGCCCTCGGATTCGGTGCGCACGAACGGACTCTCTTGCAGCGACATGTGGACGATCTTACGCTCCGATGGGAGCATCGGCTCCAGTTTCTGCGGTTTCTTTTCGCGCACGCACCGTTCCAAGGATGCAAGCGCGAGATTCTTGAGTTGATCGGCACGGCGCGCACGATAGCCCTCAGCGTCGATCGTGAAATATTTGCGATTGTTTTTCACGCCCGCATTGATGATGTTATTGAATACTAAATTTATTGCCTCAAGTGTGTTGCCATGACGGCCGATCAGCATTGCGAGATCGGGTCCGGTAATCTCGAAGTACTCGCCTTCGCTGCGCGGGATGTAGCCGATGTCAACGTGCGTGACGCCCATTTTAGCGAGGATTTCATCGAGCAGGGCGCGCGCCGGTTTGACCGACTCAGGCATCGGCATCCGCTCGCCGGCGACCGGCGCCTCGTGGCGGCGCGGGGGGCGCATATGATCGCCGCGACCGCCGCCGGAGTGGCCGCTGCCGCTGTTAGAGCCCATGCGACGGACGGGGGCGGCAGGACGCCGGGGCCGCGGCGGACGCGGTGGTGGCGCAGAGCCCGACACATTGCGAATGTTTTCCGGCTGCACATCTTCGATAATTCCGTCGTCGTCCTCAGGCCGGCCACTTTGGCGCCCCGGAATCGCCCGGTCGCGGATGTTCTCCGGTTGCTGGTCGTCTAACTCGAACTCGTCGTTGCTCATGTTCTTTCCTTAGGGTTAGCGGCGCGTACGCTTGCGGTTGCGTCGGGAACTCGAACCATTGGTAGTCGCTTTTGGAAGCGCGGCGGGAGCCGGCTCAACCGTCGCGTCGCCGGTGATCGAGTGTTCCGAATCTAATATAGAGAGCGGTTGGTGATACTTGCGCAACAGATAAAACTGCTGGGCCATCGTAAAAACGTTGAGGGCGATCCAGTACAGGATCATGGCCGATGGCCACTGCGCCTTAAAACCGAAAAATGCCAACATTGCTGGGGACATAATGGCCATAAGCTTTTGCGTCTGCGCTTGTTGCGGGTCGGTCGCCGGCATGCTGGTGTAGCGGACACTGATATACATCGTTACGATGTAGAACGCCAACAACGCGATGTCGGAAGCGGCCAAACTGGTTGCCAGAATCTTGGCATGATCGAAACTAAATTGCGTTCCGATCCAGCCCCATTTTTCGTGCGTGTACGTCGGTAAGTTGTTCTTGACGACGTAAAAGACGCTGATAATGATGGGCATCTGCACGAGGAGCGGCAAGCAACCCGCCATCGGATTGACGTTGGCTTGTTTATAGAGCGCCATCTGCTCTTGTTGCATTTTTTGGGGGTCCGGGTTGGCCTTATATTTGGCTTGCAGCTTTTTGATCTGCGGCCCGATTTTTTGCATTCCAACCATGGTCTTGAACTGCATGGTGTTGAGCGGCCAAAACGCGAGGCGTACCAGTCCGGCAAAAATGATCAAGCTCCAGCCCAAGTTGTGAACCGGGATGTTGATGACATTGACGATGTAGGAGATCGCGTGTACGAGTGGGTCGAGGAAATGCACGAGTACCTTTCAGATCAGCTCTCTGGGACCGGATCGATTCCGCCCGGATGCCAGGGGTGACAACGGGCCAGCCGCTTTACGGCCAAAAATACCCCGCGAACCGCCCCGTGTTTCGCGATGGCCTCCGCCGCGTACTGCGAGCAAGTCGGATAAAACCGGCAAGCTGGCGGCAGCAGGGGTGAAACCACCACTTTATAGAGGCGCAGCCCACCCACCAGCAGGCGGGAGATCATTGCAGCGCCCGGGTCAGTTCTGCCCGGAGCTCGCCGAAGGCTAACTCCGCAGCCTTTGGACGCGCAACAATTAAGATCCGGGCTTGATGCTTGCCCGCTACAAAAACGTCTTGGATAATGGCGCTAATTCGTCGCCGAAGACGGTTGCGCACCACGGCACCTCCGACAGCTTTGCTGACCGTGATGCCCACCAGTGCCTTCCCGTCGCGAGCGGCCGGGGGGGCCTCAAAGATGGTAAGCGACGGGGTTGCGAGTCGCCGGCCACGGTTGCGCAGCCGGGCAAAATCGCTCCGGCGGCGCAGGCTGGCGAAAGCTCGCATCAGACGGCTAGGCGGTGACGCCCTTTTTTACGGCGTGCGGCAAGGACGCGACGTCCATTTTTGGTCGACATCCGCTCCATAAACCCGTGGACGCGCTTGGCGCGCCGGTTATGCGGCTGAAAGGTCCGCTTCATGCGATGGTTACTCCTGGATGAAAATACACCGCCTCGATCGTTGGGCGGCATACAGCCACTTAGTATAGAGCCGCCCGGCGCCGCCCGTCAAGGGAAGTCGTCGGGATGCTCACCGGAGGCTCGCTTTCCACACGTGTGGACAACGTTGTGGAGAACCTTCTGCAAATGTGGCGGCCACTGGGTCTCAAAGGCCCATGAACAGTAGCTTTTTCGACCTTGTCAAGGGGGCAAAGCCGGCGGTGGGGAGTGTGCTTTTTTAGCCGTAAAACCGTAGTTTTTCACCTGTGGATAAGTGGATAAGAAACCTCGAATTTTCCGCAGGATACGCCCCTGTAAGCGCAAACTGATGGCGCTCACCTCGGTTCGTTTTCGCGACTTTTGTCTTGGAAACGGGCCTTCGAATCTGCGATCAAGGACGGTAGCTCAGGAATGGCGTTAGTACTCGGCAATTCCGACATCTCAAATGAGCTGTGGCAATCAGCGCTCGGCGCACTGGAGCATAAGTTCTCCAAACCAATTTTCGAGATGTGGATCAAGCCGATACGTCTGGTTACCCTGACCGGATCGGAGATGGTGCTTTCGGTTCAATCCAACTTTGCGCGCGACTGGGTCGAAAACCGGCTCAAAAGCCAAATTAGCGAAGTGCTGACCGAGCTCTTTGGCGCCGAGCTGGACCTGCGTTTTACCGTTGCCGCCGATTCGCCCGAATCCCCAATTGCCACCCCGGTCAGCGCCCAGGCGCCCGCGCCGGCCACCGGTATGGTGCGCACGGCCGACGATTTCCGCCCCGGGAACCTCAATACGCGCTACACATTCGAAGAATTCGTGGTCGGAAACAGCAACCGCTTTGCTCACGCGGCCGCTCAAGCAGTCGCCGGCGCGCCCGCTCGGGCGTACAACCCGCTCTTTCTCTATGGCGGTGTTGGTCTGGGAAAGACTCATTTGATGCATGCCATCGGACACCGCGTTATGCAAGAAACGCCGAGTGCCAATATCGTGTATGTTTCAAGCGAAAAATTCACCAACGAATTCATTATCGCAATTAAGAACAACCAGACGCTGGAATTTCGTAACAAATACCGTCATGTTGACGTGCTGCTGATCGACGATATTCAATTTCTGGAAGGCAAAGAACAGACCCAAGAAGAGTTCTTCCACACGTTCAATTCTTTGCATGAATCCGGACGCCAACTCGTAATCTCGAGCGACCGTCCGCCCAAAGAGATTCAAACACTTGAGAACCGCTTGCGGTCGCGTTTTGAATGGGGCTTGCTCACCGACATTCAGCCACCCGATCTTGAAACGCGCGAAGCGATCTCACGTAAGAAGGCCGAGTCGGAAAAAATTCCCGTGCCCGATGAGGTGACGTCCTTTATTGCCAAGGTTATTCCATCGAATATTCGCGAGCTGGAAGGCGCGCTGATTCGCGTTGTCGCCTTTGCCTCCCTAACAAAATCGGCCATTACTGTCGATCTCGCAGCCGAAGTTTTAAAGAACGCCGTTGCGAACGCTCCGCTACGCCGCGTCACCATCGCGCTTATTAAAGAACGCGTCTCCAAAGCACACGGACTGACCGTTAAAGAGATGGATCACCAGCGTCGCGATCAACGTTTGGCTGCCCCGCGTCAGATCGCTATGTACCTTGCCACCGAACTCACCGAATGTTCGCTGCCGCACATCGCACGCGAATTCGGCAAGAAAGACCACACCACGGTCATGTACGCGCGTGATAAGGTCAAGGATCAAATGCAACGCGATGAAGCCTATCGTAACAAGGTTCGCTCGCTCATGGCGCTCTGCCAAAACGAGTAACCTTTTAGAATCCTATTTTCGGGAGAACGGTCTGCATGTGCGGGCCGTTTTTCTTTTTCAAAACGAGCTCAAAAAAGGTCCACCTGCGGCCTACACAGTTTTCGGCACAGGGTCGCTCCGGCGGCGTGGATAACTGCCCCGAGGGCGATGGCGGTGGAGATGTGTATGGCAATGAAGCGGATCTGCACACGTTGTACTTGGCAATAAACCATATTCGACGCAGTATCCGTGGCTTGTTCGCAGAATACACCGCCTTACTACTAAGACTGTTACTTTATATATATAAGACTATAAAACGCTCGCACCTCAAAATCGGTGGATAGATAGTACATGAAGTTCACGTGCAACACCAAAGACATCTCGGCGGCCGTCGGCGCGGCAAGCAAGGTCGTCAACGCGCATACGACCGTACCGATCCTCTCAAACGTGCTCCTTACGGCCGATGGCGACAAGATATCGGTGCGGGCCACCGATCTTGAACTAACGCTCGAGCACGCGTTTGCAGCAGAGATCAGTGAGGGCGGCAGCGTCACGATTCCGGCCAAGCTCTTTAGTGGCTATCTCGGGAACTTGCCGCCCGGGCTGCTCGAGCTTACCGGGACACCAACGCGGGCCAGCGTCAAGTGCGAGCGTTCGAATTATGACTTTCACGCGTTGCCGGCCGACGAGTACCCGCCGCTTCCCACCGCGCAGAAGGGTCAGAGCTTTACCCTCTCCGCCAAAAAATTCCGCGACGGCGTTAACTCTACAATTTTTGCCGCGTCGAGTGAAGAGGCCCGCGGCGCCGTTCTGATGGGCACGCTCCTCGAAATCGAGGGTGAGTCTATTACCATGGTTGCTACCGACGGCTACCGCCTCGCAAAGTGGCAAAGCACGCTCGATGAAGCGATCTCAGGCAGCGAAAAATATATCGTGCCATCCCGAGCGCTTGCCGAAGCAGCCCGTAACTTAGGTGGAGCGGAAAAAATAACCGTGAGCGCGCTCGGTGCCCAGAATAATCAGCTCGCCATATCTGCCGCGTCCACATCAATCGTCGTACGTTTGGTCGACGGACAGTATCCGAATTACTCACAAGTTATCCCGGCTAAGTTCGATCGCTCCGCGAC
>JALYIF010000429.1 GCA_030775925.1 Vulcanimicrobiota bacterium
GTGTAGCGGCGCAAGATAAGCTCCCTGCGACAAAGGCCGAACTGGCGCAGCGATTGGCGCTTTACGCCCCGGGCGATCCTCGCCGCCGGGATGTTACGGCGGCCACCGTGGCGGCTGTCAGCCTCGAGGATGCCAAGCGCTACTACCGGTTTGCTTTTCGGCCGGACGAAACGGCGATTGCGATCGTGGGCGACGTGACCCCCGTGCAAGTAGAGGCCATCATCAGTAAATACTTTGGTCAGTGGAAAGCAATCGGGCCGGCTCCCACCTTCACGTATCCTAAACTCGCGCACAAAATAACCAAGGCTGAAACCGTGCGCGTGAAATCGACTCAAAGCCAGCAGTCCGAAGTGACGCTCAAACAGACCTTCAAAATGTATCGTGGCGACGCGGACTTTGTGCCTCTACTTATGGCGAACATTATTCTCTCCGGAGAAGGTACCGGATCGCTCCTCTTTCAAAACCTGCGCACGCGCTACGGCTATGTGTATTCGGTGGATTCCGATATCAGTGTGAATCACGAAGGCGCTGAATTCAGCATCTCCTACGCTAGTGCGCCCAAGGATGTGAATCGCGCCGGCTCAGCGGCCGTTGCCATTATCAAGCGCCTGCAACAGACGCCTCTCGCAATTGAAGACGTGCAGCGTGCCAAGGCACTGCTCCTAGCCCAGCGCGCCCTCCCGCTCGATAGCTACGCGGGCCTGGCTAACCTGATGCTCTCCAACGTTGGGTATTATGACGACGGAAGCGACGGCCGCTTTTGGAAAGCCCTCGTCCAAACCACGCCCGCTCAAATTCAGCACGCGATGCGCCGCATCGACGCCGATCACTTCCTGCGCGTCATCGTAGCGCCCGAATAGCGGCGAACCACTTTAGGTACGAGACCCGACTACAGTATAGTAAACTCGGTGAGGCCGTGGGGATAGAGTACCGTGTAATCCTCCCCGTCCCGCCGCCGGTACGCAACCCGCCATTTATTGATATCAGGGATTTTGCCTCGGATGGCAGCAAACGCTGCCTCCGGAGCATTGGTAAGAATAAAAATATTGAATTCACCGGAACCGATGTCGTTACCATCAACGATATAAAGGTCCGAAGTAGTGTCCAGCTTCATCTCAAAGTCTAGCAACTCATCGAATTGCCTTTCGGTAACGTCAACCGTGCTGCATTGCAAAACCAGCTGATACTGCATGGTATCAATATCTGGCCCTACGCCCAGTTGCCCTCGTAGAAAACGGGCGATTGCGCGCCACATTAAAAGTCGGGGCCTTCGTAGACTTCGGCCAGATTGTTGGGTTTGAGGTATTCTTGCGCAACGCGCAGCACGTCGTCTGCAGTAACGCGATTAAAGATCGCTCCACGTGTTTGGTAATAGTCTATGGGCAGATCGTTTGTCCCAATATTATTAATGAGTGAGGCTACGCCGCTCAAGGAGTCCTCGCTAATTACGGTGTCGCCTATGATGTATTTTTTGGCGCGGGACAATTCATCGGCGGTTGGGGCAACCGTACGCGCCCGGACAATCTCCGCTTTGAGCAGCGACGCCGCTTCCCGCACGCGTGATGGCACCGCCGAGAAATGGAACTCAAGTATTCCGCGGTCGGGGTATGCAATGTAGTCACTGGACACGCCATACACAAGGCCGCGCTGTACGCGCAACTCTTGCATCAAGCGAGAAGTCATCTCCCCGCCCGACCCTAGAATGGTATTGAGTACCAAAAACGGATAGAAATCGGCCGAACTGCGTCGCGGCGCAGGCTGGGCAAGGGTTACGTTTACTGTCGTGCCCGTTGAAAGCACGACTTCTCGCTTCGCGGCGCGTATCGGCAAGGGTGACAGAGAACCGTCCGGCTTGGGCCCCGTCACGCTCCAGTCGCCGAATGCCCTGGTGAGCACGTCACGCGCCTGCGCGACCGTAACGTCGCCAACCACGGTAATGGTGGTTAGGTCCGGCCTGATAAATGCGTCGTGGTATGCGATGACATCTGCCTTGCTAATCGTCTGGATTGATTGGGTGGTCGCCTGGCGCAGCGTGGGATCGTCTGAAGGCGCAAGTATTTCCATCACGGCGCGGCCGGCGCGATATTCCGGACTGTGATCGCGCCGCGCGATTGCGGCCAAGTAACCACTCTTGGTCAGGTCGAAAAATTGATCGGGAAACGTCGGGTGCCGGACTGCATCCGCTACGACGTCGACCAAGGTGCCGAAGTCTTTGGAAAGGCCATAGGCGCTAAATCCTTGGCCGAGGGAGATGTTGGCGGACAACTTGTCCTGTAATGCGTTGCGCGCGCCAAAATCATACTTCGCACTTCCATAACCCATCAGCGCTGCCATGATCGAACCGGCGCCTTCCTTGCCGGGCGGATCAAACTTCTGCGATCCTTTGATTGAGCCGCTTATGTACACCGTGGGATTGAGTGGCACGCGCTGCACGAAAACTCGAATGCCATTCGCAAGCGTAAATGGAACCGGTCGCGTGTGGTCGGTTGCAACGAGGCTTCCAGCCACAGCCTGCTTCACCCAGGGCGCCTGCACGATGGCACCGGTGGTCTTGCGCGCGCTAAAGTTGTCATTGATCGCCGAAGGGGGCGGCGTCGGTTCCGGCCGGCCCTGCCCATCGGGAACGACTTCTCCGACCACGGCCGGATCGGTAAGATACCGGCGAGCAGCAGTCGTAACATCGGCGGCCGTTACTCGTGAAATAGCGCGAACATCGTGGTTGACATCGTCATGCATTTCGTAGCCAACGACGTAGCCGGTTAAATAGGAAAGCCCCGGAATCGAATCGCGCGCGAATGTGTTTTGGGTCTCAACTTCGTGTTTCGCGGCGGCTACTAGTTCTGCTGAGGGTCCATCCACCAAAAATTGCGCCATTGTCTTCTTCAGGACAGCGGCAACTTCGGCAGGTGAGTGCGGCGGTTTCACCGTCATAGAAATATACAACAGGCCATTGTGAAGCGACATATCAGGGAAGGCCGTTAACCCGAAGACATATCCCCCTTCAACCAATGCTTTGTAGAATGGCGAACGCGTGTTATTGATGATCGATGGCAACAGGGAGGCCGAATCGGTCTCGATGCCGCCGACGTCGCCTACGTACGGATAAGCAACCATCACATAGCCAAGAGCGAAATCCCCATGAATAGCGACGCTCTGATTGAGTGCAAGGTTCGGCACCGGACGCACACGCGCCGGTAACTGTTTGCGCGGAATCGGTCCGAAATATTTCTTTATAGCAGCAAGTGCATCGGCCGGCTTGATGTCCCCCGTGACGACGAGGGTAGCATTGTTGGGAGCATACCACTGCTCGTAATAGGTTCGAAGATCGGCAACCGACGCACTCGCCACGTCACCGGGTTTTCCACCAACTTCCAATGCATAGCGGCTCCCCGACCCATATACGGCTCGTAACATGGCATCGCGCAGATGTCCGCTAGTTGACCCACCGTTCCCGATGATCTCCGTAAGGACGGCTCCGCGCTCAGCTTGCCAGTCTGCGTCGGAGAGCGTGAGGTTTTGCATCCGATCGGCTTCAATATGTAAGGCAAGATCGAGCTTTTCAGCCGGAACGACGAAATAGAAGCGGGTGTAATCCGGAAATGTCGCGGCGTTAAGCTGAGCCCCCAGTTGCCCCATCGCATCGGTGAGTCCATCACCGTTTAAGGAAGGCGTACCCCGGAACATCATATGTTCGAGCGCATGGGCGAGGCCAGTTTTGCCGGGCGTCTCATCATATGCGCCAAAGCCGTAATACATCGAGGTTTCAACGACGGAGGCAAGATGATCCTCAACAATCAAAACGCGAAGGCCATTACTAAGTGTCTGAAAGGTGCTCAATTGATGCGGAGCTGGAGATGCAACGGGCGCCGCGGCGTACGCTGGCGTAAAAAAGAGCACGGCGCTCAACAGCGCGACAATAGCCACGACTTTACTTGGGAAAGGACGGTTCAAGTCGACCTCTTCTTCTTTAGGGAGACAAACGCTGGAGACGCCAAGACGTGCCGGCCTTAACGAATTCAAAACGATCGTGGAGCCGGTTGTCCCGGCCTTGCCAAAATTCAATACGGGCCGGCCGGATCAGATAGCCGCCCCAGGAATGCGGACGCGGAACAGACTCGCCCTCGAAACGCGCGGTGTAATCTGCAACGCGCTGTTCGATAAGCTCGCGCGATTCCAGCGGCTCGCTTTGCTCAGAGGCCCAGGTAGCAATCTGGTGCCCGCGGGGGCGTGATGCAAAGTACGTGTCGGACTCGTCATCGCCAACTTGCTCGATACTCCCCTCGATGCGCACCTGGCGCTCTAACTCCCCCCAATAGAACAATGCCGAAACGCGTGGGTTGGCCGCCATCTCCTGGCCTTTGCGGCTCAGATAGCTTGTGTAAAAAACCAATCCGCGCTCGCTGATGCTTCGCAGTAAGACGATGCGAGACGAGGGTTGGCCGTCCGCGCCGACGCTCGAAACGCTCATCGCATAGGGCTCGAGCAACTTTGCTTGCACCGCCTGCGCGAGCCACCGTTCTAATTGGGTCAGAGGATTTGCATCAAGGTCGTCTCGATCGAGTTTAAATCGCAGATAGGACCGGCGCAAGGACGTAAGATCAGCTTGGGGTGC
>JALYIF010000430.1 GCA_030775925.1 Vulcanimicrobiota bacterium
CACTTCCTTTAAAGCTGCAATGTTGTGGCCCGTTTTCGGATTTACAGTCAGCGATTGGTATCCAAGAGAGCCATAGAGTTGCTCGAGCGAGGCCGGCAGGGCCGGGTCGACGAGGTCGGGCTTGGTGAAAAGTATGAGTGCTTGTAGCGATTCGAATTCTGCAAAGGCCAAGAGTTGATCGAGCAGGACCAGTCGCGGCGCCGGTTCGGCGAGCGCCATGACGGCGACAATCGTGTCGATGTTGGCCGCCATCGTTTTCGAACGGTCACCGCTCCGGCGCACCAGGACCGAGTGGCGCGGCTCTACCCGATCGACCACCGCGCGGTCGTCATCCAACGGGCGGGCAAGCACGAGATCACCAGGGACAAGCATCTCTCGCTTGCCGTTCTCCCGTTTGCCCGAGGTACGTTTGAGGGTGGCCACGCGGGGAATTGATTCGGAGTCAAAGACAATCCACGCCGCATTTTTGCCGACCGAAACCACACGCGCCCGTTCGGCTTGATCTATCCGCATGAAACAGTGGCTAGCGCGGCTAACGATGAGACCAACCGTGACGCGCTATCAAACTTGGCACTTCGACCGAACGTTTCCCAGCGATGAGCAGGGCGCTTTATGTTCGCGCGCTCAAGAGCTTGGTTTGGTGGCGCTGGTCGAGTCGAGCACTGAATTTGCATGCACGTATGTCGTGCTTGAAATCCCGGAAGACGGCACTGCGGGCGAGCTTGCAGCACGCTACCCCGGTGCAACGATCGACGAAGGCGCAGTCATCGCTCTTGGAATACACCCACAAGCCCAAGATGCCTTGCCGGAATTGCAGCATGCGCTCGAAGGCCCGGGTGCGCCGGGCGGCGTTTTGCGCGCGGCCGTCCGGAACGACGCGCTACTACTGGCTTTCGATCCGGAGCGTACGTCGTGGATGCTTATCAAAGCGCTCATCGACGCCGAGTTGCTGCGGTTTGGAAGCACGACGCGGCGGACCACACTCTTGAGCCCCGTCACACCGCACCGCCAGGCACAAATTGCGGCGGACGGCCTGCGATGCATCGACATTGAGCCCGCCCGTGTACTGGAAACCTACGCGAACCAGCATGTCGATCGCTGAACTTACAAACTACTTGGGCATGACCGACGTGCTCGATATTTTGGCTACCGCGGTGCTCATCTACTACATCTTGCTGCTGATTCGCGGGACGCGAGCGGTGCAAATTCTCTCCGGTGTGCTCGTGCTGGTCGTTTTGCTCGCGCTCACCAACCTGCTGCATCTCTTACTGCTAGGCACGATCTTACAGATTGTGGTCCTCGGTGCGGCCGTCACACTGCCGATTATTTTTCAGCCTGAACTCCGCCGCGCACTCGAACAACTTGGCCGCGGTGGGCTCTTTCGATTTAACGAAGTTGACGAGAACAAGGCGGCCCGTGCGGAAGACCGCGCGATCGCCATGCTCTCAAGAACGGCATTTGCGCTTTCGCGCGCGAAAACGGGCGGCCTTATCGTCATCGAACAATCCAGCGGGCTTAAAGAGTTTATTGAAAGCGGCACGACCCTCAATGCGGATCTGTCCGTGGAGTTGCTGCTGGCGCTGTTCAATCCGCGCTCGCCGCTCCATGATGGTGCGGTGATTGTACGCGAGGCAACCGTGGAAGCCGCGGGTTGCTTCTTACCGCTGGCAGAGCAATCCGTCACGGCTCGAAGAATCGGCACGCGACACCGTGCGGCACTGGGCCTAACCGAGCAAACCGATGCGGTAGTCGTCATCGTCTCTGAAGAAACGGGCGATATAGCTGTTGCCCGCGATGGCCGTTTGTCGCGCGCGATTGACGATGAGGCGCGCCTAACGCGCTTCTTGCTTGCCTGTACGCGGGCTCCTCGCTCAGGCAATACAGCCCCGAATGACTTTATTGCGCAAGTTCGCGCTCGATTGAGTTCGCGACGTCCCGATACGGAACACCGTGCTGCAGATATTTCGAAAGAACTTTCTACTTAAGGTATTTTCCCTGGTGCTGGCAATTGCCGGCTGGGGATATTTTCGATTTGCGAACAATCCGATTATTGCTGCGCGGTTCGATCAGCAACTGAGCGTGCCCATCACCGTCATCCGGCTGCCGGTCGGCTATGTGGCTCGCGTTCCCGAAAAGGCCGCAATCGTGACGGTTGCAGCGCCCAAACGCGGGGCAAGCGCTGTGCGGCCCGACGATGTAAAAGCCGTGGTCGATCTTGAGAATCGTACCGAGGGTGTGTATACGATTCCGATTCAAGTGGTCGCACCCAACCTTCAAATTCAGTCACTCAGTCCGGCGTCGGTAACGCTCAAAATTGTCAAGCTTGAGCAGCGGTCCTTTCCGCTCGCGCTGCATTATGTTGGCGTCCAATCCCGGGGAATTGTAGCGGCCGCTACACGGATTACGCCGGATCATGCAGAAGTCCGCGGGGCATCCGATGAACTTTCGCGGGTAACCGCCGTGCGCGTGGATGTTCCACTTCCTGCTGCCCCGCAAATGTTCGATTCAATGGTACGGCCGGTAGCGGTGGACTCGCTAGGAAGTGAAGTCGGTGTCGTACAGGTCGCACCCAATCTCAATCGCGTACAAATTCATTTTATCGCAGGAGCATCACATTGAGCCGCATTTTTGGCACGGACGGCGTTCGCGGCGTTGCCAATACGGAAGTCTCTCCAGAGTTAGCTTTTAAAATTGGACGCGCAGGCGCGACTGTGTTGGCGCGCACGAGTGACCGGCACATGCCCATCATCGTTGGGCGCGATACGCGCTTGTCGGGCACGATGCTGGAAGCCGCCATTATAGCCGGGATTACTTCGGTTGGCCGCGACGCAATCT
>JALYIF010000431.1 GCA_030775925.1 Vulcanimicrobiota bacterium
AAAGGCGACGATAAAGCCGCCCGCCATGGCCGTGGTTGCCAGGGCCGAAACGCCCGTTTTTTTGAGCACGGACCAAAGTTCGCCGATGACAAACACCAATGCCCCGACCGCAATCGCTAGGAAGAACACCGACAGAACCGGCGAGTAAAATTGATAGCCCACGATGGTGCCGATAAATGTGGGTCCGCCGGCGATAAGGCCCGCAAGGCCAATCTGGGCCCACGAGGGGACGTACCGGCCGACCAGGGGAGCCGCGATCCCAAAGCCTTCGGTCGCATTGTGAAGTCCAAACCCGACGATGAGAGCCACCGCGATGGCCGTTGCTCCCGATGCGGCTGAAGCGCCGATTGCCAGGCCTTCACCGAAATTATGCGCGCCGATACCGATGGCGATTATCAGCGAGAGAACGATCGGATTGTCGGCCTGCTGCGCCGCCTTGCGCGCAAAATGCGTGGCACCGCTGCCGAGGCCGACGAGCCCAAGCAATAGGCCCCCCACAAAGACGGTCATGAGCCACGTTGGAAAGGCTGCGGTGCCCGCGTGCCAGGCGGTGACGCTCTGACTAATTGGCTGAGTGGCTTTGCTTGCGATTTCGATCACGAGATAGAGTAAGATACCGATTGCAATGGCGTTAAGCACGCCGACGCTCTGCGGCGAGAAACGCCTCGATCGCGCGATCGGCAATCCCAAAAAGATGGTGAACCCCGCGATTGCCCCGAGAAGTACGGTCATCCAAAGCCCGAGCGGCGGGCGCGTTGAAGCCGTCTTCATCTGCGGCATCATAGCGGTAGACATGGCGGCAAATGTGTTCGGCGTACCGGCATAGTGAATGGCGGTAATTAATCCGTCAGCCATTCCGCCGTTATCTTCAACGTGGTCCGCAACATGGCAATGAATGAGCCATGTACCGGGCTTTGCATTGGCGGTAATGAGGACATCAGCACGTTGACCGGGCCCAATCAGGACGGTGTCTTCAAGGTCCGCTACGGCTAAGGGCCGCGCGTCGCGCGCGACAATCAATTGGTCATGTCCATGCGAATGCATCGTATGGAAGTTTTCACCCGAGATGTTGACCCATCGAATTTTAAAGCGGTCGCCGGCCTTCACTTCAAGTTGCTTGGTGTCGGGATACTCCTTGCCGTTAATCGTAAATTCGTTCTCCGGTCCACTCTGTACGGACCACGAAGAAACCATTTGCAAATAGTCGTGAGCGATGCCGCGTTCGGCGGAAGACGGCGTTTTCGGAAGCACGATGATGGCGCCATACAACCCACTGTTGAGCATGGCTTCGGCGTCGTGCGTGTGATAGATAAACGTTCCAGCATCGCCGGCCACAAACGTGTAGCGGTAATGGCCGCCTTGGGTGACGAGCGGTTGCGAGATGCCTGGCACGCCATCCATCGATACTGGAATGCCGTGAATGCCGTGTAAGTGAATGGTGTCCGGCGTCGAGAGCGTGTTTGTATAGTCAATGACTACGGTGTCGCCTTGATTGACTTGCAGCACCGGGCCGGGAACCACGCCATTATAGGTATTGGCCATAACCGTCATGCCGGGCTTGAGCGCCCAGGGTGCGGCCCGCTCGACAAGGTGAAAGGTCTTAGTGCGCCCGCTTACGTTCGGGACCGCCTGATGCGCGCCATCGGCTCGCTCGGTGAGTTTGGATTCACCTGGGGCCGCAGTCGCGACGGGAATCGCTCCGTTGATCGGCTGCAGCCCTTGGCTCGCACCGGCCGCGGCCGCAGCGGGACCCGCATCGAGGTCTGCCTGCGCGGGCGCAACGCCGGCGATCCAGAGCAAGGCCAGGAGCAGGGGCGCAAATAGGCGAGCCGACGGTAGCATGGTTCCTCTGCCTCTAAGGCGCGACGAGTAATGGAATTAGGAACGCCTAACTTCCAGCTCGCCGCGACCTTCCCTTGTTCGAGGCTAGTCGAGGGGCGGAAACGCGTAGTTGGGCGGTGGCACCAATGGGGTACCAACTTCAAGGGTGATTTGCGTGTGCGCTTGCAGTGGGATGTCGCCCAATGGCCCGTCATATTTCATGCCGTTGACGTATGCGGTGACCGGTCCTTTGAATGTTGCGACTCCGCGGGGGCTCAAACTCATGCCCCAAATATGAAAGAAATTGCCGAGCGTATAGTTCGCGATTTCCGGCGCCTCGACATGAATGATGCCGTCGCCGCCTTGATGCGTATGCAGCCAGTAGAGGCACCCACCGGTTGGATTG
>JALYIF010000432.1 GCA_030775925.1 Vulcanimicrobiota bacterium
CCCGATACTCGTCTGGACGGGATTTTGGCCGGAGCACTAATGGCGATGCAGACCGTCAAAGCCGTTGAAGTGGGAGAAGGTGCGGATGTCGCTTCGAAGCCCGGGTCGCAAGCGCACGACACGTTCGGTATGGATGCCGGTTCCGTTGTGCGGGGCTCCAATCGGGCTGGCGGGATTGAAGGCGGCATGTCCAACGGCCAATCCATTCTACTCCGCGTGTCGGTAAAACCGATCCCCACTTTAATGAAGGCGCTGCCCTCCGTGAATCTTCATGCAGGCGAGGATGCCCCCGCTTCAATTGTGCGTAGCGATGTTTGTGTGGTGCCGGCTGCATCGATCGTCGGAGAAGCGATGGCGCGGTTGGCCTTGGTGGGTCCGATCCTGGAGAAATACGGTGGCGACTCGATGGAAGAGACGCTTAGCAACCTCGCCCACTCTCAAAAGGCGGCGCAATCATTATTTCAATAAAAGTTGTTCTGCGCGTCTTGCTGGCGATCGGGTTTGTGCTTGCCGGCTCATTGCACTTCCTGCGGACGCCTTTCTACACCCAGATGATGCCCCCGGTCCTAGGACACGCGCAGTTGTTGGTTTACATCAGTGGAGTCTTTGAAATTCTAGGCGGTCTTGGAGTGCTGTTGCCGCAGACACGGCGCTTGGCGGGCTTTGGGCTAATCGCGTTGCTTCTGGCCGTGTTCCCTGCAAACGTGTATATGGCAATGCGTCCGGATCTGTTTGCTGGGGTGGCATCTCCTTTGGGGCTGGCGGTTCGTCTGCCGTTCCAGTTCTTGTTTGTCGCGTGGGTTTGGTTTTGTTGCTTGTAGTCCCAAGCGTTTTGCTCGCATTGCTGTGCATCTGGATTGTCATCCCACCGCTCAACCCGCCTACTATCGTTGCCAGCGTTGCGTCAATCGAACTCAGTCCCTACTTGTTGTTGATCAACGCCGCGCTTCTATTTTTGGCTGTGCGTTCGCGCGCCCGTTTTCGAAGCTTAGCGGTGGGAGCCGCTGCCCTAAGCGTGGTCTGCTGCGCTCTGCCGGTTGGGGCCGCGTTACTTCAGGGTCTACCTGTCGGTTTTCCGGTGCTGAGTTCTCCAACGGTTCCGGTTGTCGAACTCGACATTCCCGTTCAACTCGGCGACGTGCGCACGGCAATTCACGCCTATTTGCCTCCGGACGGTACTCGGAATCCCATTGTGTTTGCGATATATGGCGGCGCGTGGCAGACCGGAACGCCGCAAAACGACGCAATTCTAAATCGGAATTTAGCGCGTCGCGGGTACGCGGTGTTTGCGTTGGATTACCGGCATGCTCCAAAATATCAGTTCCCGGTCGCTCTGCAGGATGTGCATCAGCAGGTAGACTTGATCACGCGCACGGCGGCAACCTATCGCGCGGACTCGAGACGTTTGGCGATTATGGGCCATTCCTCGGGGGGAGAGCTGGCCGAACTTAGCGTGTTTGCGCCGCACTCGAAGTTCCGGGCGCTCATTAGCTATTCAGGAGCTGTTGATTTAGCCAAGGGTTACGAGGTGGTACCCATTCCCGATCCGATCAGCGTCCGGTCAATTATCTTTAAGTACATGGGTGACACGCCGGCGAACATGCCCGCGCGATACCGGGCTGCGACGCCACTCATGCAAGTGCGCGCTGGCCTGCCTCCGACGCTCCTCATCTATGGAACGCGCGATCACGTCGTCGATATACGGTACGCATGGAAATTTCGTGATGAGATTCGGAACCGCGGCAATGATGTGACATTTTTAGAACTGCCGTGGACCGAGCATGCCTTTGAAGATGCGCCCTACGGGCTTCACTCGCCGATGGCTTTTGCCGCGGTAACAGCCTTCTTACAACGCACGCTTTGAAGGTGTACACATGCTAATTGGTCACATTGAGGCGCTGTTTCGCTATCCCGTGAAATCCATGCGCGGCGAGCGGCTTGAGGCCGCAGCTCTTGGTTGGCACGGTATCGATGGAGATCGGCGCCTTGCTTTGCGACGCGTCGATGATCGAAGCGGGTTTCCATGGCTAACAGCGACCAAGGTTCCGGAGTTGCTGATGTTTGGTCCCGAGCGTGAAGAAGATGCCGGAGCCGAAGATCTGCCGTCGCACGTCCGCACTCCCGCTGGCAAATTGCTTCCGGTGTTTGGTGACGAGTTAGCAGCAGAGATCACACGGCGCTTTGGCTCAGCGGTTCAAATGACGCATTTGAAGCATGGCATTTTCGACGACGCTGCGATCTCCGTCATAGCAACCGCCACCGTGGACGGAATCACCGGATTAGCCGAATGCGAATCCGACGTCAGACGTTTTCGTCCAAATATCCTCGTGCGGTTACTACAGTCCGGTCCATTCCAAGAAGACGCATGGCTCAGCGGCTCCCTGAGGTTCGGCGAAACCGAAAGCGCGCCGGCCGTAAGTGTTACCGCCCGCGATGTCCGTTGCGCAATGGTAAACTTTGATCCAGACACGGTAGAAGCA
>JALYIF010000433.1 GCA_030775925.1 Vulcanimicrobiota bacterium
GAGTACCTGACCCAGGGACCCGAGATTGGGAACTTCGAACGCGCCATGGCGGAGTTTTGCCAAGCAAAGCATGCCGTCGCTTTCTGCAATGCGACAGCGGCGCTGCATATTTCCGCTCTCGCCCTGCGAGTGGGACCCGGCGACCTCGTATGGACCTCGCCGATTAGCTTTGTCGCCTCGGCCAATGCAGCCCGCTATTGTGGCGCTGCCGTGGATTTTGTAGACATCGATCCGCGCACGTATAACGTGTGCGTTGAAGCCCTGGAAGCCAAGCTTGTAGCAGCGCAGCGTATGGGACGGCTGCCGAAGGCCATCATTGTTGTCGATTTTGCCGGCCAACCGTGTGAACTTGCGAAGATTGCCGCCCTCCGCGATCGATTTGGATTCCGGATCATTGAAGATGCCTCGCACGCCGTTGGCGCGCGGTATCGCGGGGAGCGCATTGGGAATGGAACCGATGCCGATATAACGGTCTTCAGTTTTCATCCTGTGAAAATCATCACGACCGGAGAGGGTGGAATTGCCCTGAGCGCAGATCCGCTGCTTGCGAAACGTTTAGAGTTATTGCGTTCTCACGGGGTCACGCGCGACCTCACGCTGATGACGGACGGCGCGCACGAACCATGGGAATACGAACAGCTGGAGCTCGGATACAACTATCGTCTTACCGATATGCAGGCGGCTCTGGGGAGCGCCCAACTCGAACGGATCGAGCGCTTCTTGCATCGGCGCCGCGAACTGGCGCGTCGTTATGATGTGGCATTTGGTGACATACCGGTTGCCATCCCGTGGCAACATCCGGATACAAACAGCGCGTATCACCTCTATCCTATTCGAATTCTGCCCGAGTCAGGTGTAACACGCCGCCAGGCCTACGATGGGCTGCGCGAGCGCGGTGTCGCGCCGAACGTCCATTACATTCCAATACACACCCAGCCGTACTATCGAGCGCTAGGATTTAGCGAGGGAATGTTTCCGCAGGCGGAGTTGTACTACAGGCAGGCCTTAAGTTTGCCGATGTATCCTGGATTGAGCGACGTCGAACAGGACCAAGTTATTGCGGCCGTGCGGGCCGTTGTGAGCCATGAGAAGGGACAGCCAGGATGAGTATTGCGATCGGCAGCCGGACCATCGGGGACGGCAACCCCTGCTTCATCACGTTTGAGGCGGGCGCAACCCACACGGGTGTTGAGAGCGCCATCGCTTTGGTAAATATTGCCGCCGACGCCGGTGCGGATGCTGTGAAATTTCAAATCTTCGATCCTGAACGGCTTGTCGCTGACAAGAAACAACTGTTTTCCTACGACCTTTTGGTCGATCGAAAAACGGGCGCAACACAAGGCGTTCAGGAGCCATTGTACGATATCTTGGTCCGGCGATATCTGGACCATGATGGGTGGTGGAAGGTCAAAAAACATGCGGACTCCCGCGGGCTTGCTTTTTTTGCAACCGTAGGCTACGAAGAAGATGCAGAGTTCGTCAAAGAGCTGGGCTGCGATTCAATTAAAATTGGATCGTCGGACGTGAATCATCTGCCGCTCATCCGTTTTGCTGCACAGACCGGTCTGTGCATTCAGCTCGATACCGGCAACGCCACCATCGGCGAGATCGAAACAGCCGTAGATGCGATCCATGCGGCCGGCAACGATCGAATCATCGTCCATCAATGCCCGTCGGGCTATCCAGCGCGCCTTCCCAGCATCCAGCTTAACATGATACCGGCACTCAAAGTGCTGTTCGATTTTCCAATTGCCTATTCTGATCACACTCCTGGATGGGAGATGGACGTCGCTGCAGTCGCGCTCGGTGCGAATCTTGTTGAAAAAACGATTACACTCGATCGCACTGCGCGCAGTCCAGAGCACATCTTTTCGCTGGAACAGGAAGAAGCGGGCGACTTCGTGCGGATCATCCGGGATGTTGAAACGGCCATGGGTGACGCACGCCGGGTGATGTCGTCCGAACAACTTGATAAGCGCCGCATGACGCGCCGCAGCGCCCACCTGAAGAACACCTTACCCGCGGGATCACGCCTGAGCGTCCACGACATTGAGTATCGACGCCCCGGGACCGGCATCACCCCACTTGAACACGATTCGCTTATTGGGATGACGCTAGCCAGAGACGTCCCGGAAGGCTCAATGGTTCATTGGACGGATTTGCGTCCCTAAGTGAACGTTGCGTTTGCTTGCGACGACCGTCCGCAAAGCGGCCTTGGTCACGTCGTCCGCTGCCAAGCCCTCGCAGACGCACTGCAAGCGCGGGGGCATAAGACCCGCCAGCTTCCCTTCGGATTTAACGCTATTCCGCCGTGCGATCTGCTTGTCGTGGACTCTTATGCTGCGACCGCGGCCGACTTTCAGGATTGGTCCGCTCGTGCGCCGGTTTGCGTCATAGATGATCTGGCGGACCGCGATTTACGTGCCGCAGCATTGGTAATCAATCAAAATTTTGGTGCCGAACTGCTTGAGTATCGCAGTAGTAATGCGCGTATACTAAGGGGTCCGCATTTTGCGATGTTGCGCTCCCAATTTCACGAGCAGCGAGACCTGGTGCATCGCGCGTTCTCTCCAGGGGATCGGCGCGTGCTCATCACGCTCGGCGGCGGCATCGTGGAAAGTCATCTTCAGCGTCTTATCGCATCTCTGGACTCGGTGGAATACGATCTCGAACTTCAGGTGATTGGAATTGACTCCGCAAGTAAAGTGAAGTCACGTCATGCCTTGGAATTACTCGGCTATACTGAGACGATCGCGCACGTTATGGTGCGTTCCGATATTTGCATTACGGCCGGTGGGGTCACCACACTTGAGCTAGCCTGTCTGGGAACGCCTGCGATCGTCTTGACCCTGGCACCGAACCAAGAACCCGGTGCTCGAGCGATCCATGAAAGAGGTGCCGGGATTTCGCTGGGGGCTTTCGATAAGGGTTTGCCCAACGTGGCGTCGGCGCTGCAAGCAGTTTTGGCAGATCCCTTCGCGCGGGAAGGAATGTCCAGAGCGGGGAGTGCCAGCGTTGACGGGTGCGGCGCACAGCATGTTGTCGAGGTAATGGAGACTATCTCACGCTAGAAATATTGCCGCTCATAAGAATTCCGAAGCTGCGTGGTCCCTCATTGAAGAGAAGATCAATGACCGACATATAGGGCTCAAAGGCTCCATGCAATTGTGCGTAGACCGGATGTTGGTAGTCCTGAAAATGTGGTTGAACGCCCTTGTTGACGAATGCAATGCTGTCAGCATAAGCTCTTCCTTGTGACCCAAAAATGTAATCGGTAGCACCGAGCTTCACGCACATGTCGAGCACGAGATCTGACTTCGCCCCTGCGAAAGTGTGTGCACTCGCGCGCGTCATTGGAACGTGAATCCCGAGTTGGCGCAGAAAGAGTTCAAGGACCTGCGTGTTGAGCTCCGTGAGGTATTGGAATTCAGTACTAAGGAGTTGCTCGAGTTCCGGAAAGTACTTCTCGAAATAGGGCGCCTTTTTGTAGGCGAGGGTGACACTCTTAAGGTGTTTACGGTTCCATCCGTTGTTGATAATTTTCACAGCGCTGATTTGCTTTGTGAAATGATCCTTGGATTCGACCGGCACGGTCAACCAAATAGACCCTGCGTTCGTCTTGATCTTATTTCGGTTATTGAAATCTTTGGTCTGATACTGTGCGATATCGAAGATGCAATACTCGTCAGCAAGCGCAATCTTATGGAAGAGCCCGAGCCATGGTAGATAGACGGGCTGATGCGCCGTTAAAATCATGCTGCGCTTTGAAGCGATTCGACAATCAATCGCACGTCGTCGTCCTTCAGGGAGGGATAAATCGGAAGCGAGACCGTAGATCGGGCCAACTTTAGAGCTTCGGGGAAGTCGCCATCAGGTAGCTCCCACTCTTGCGTCGGGACAATTGCTGAGATGCCGCAGGTGCGGAGATGCGAGATCATTTTGTCGGGGCGATTCGTGCGCACGATTGCACGATATGCCACGCGCTCAGAGGCGGGCGCAAGATCGGTGCCGAGCATGGGAACCCCGGTGGCGGCATACGCTGAAAATATCTCAGCACGACGCTCTAAAAAACTATGTAATCTCTTGAGTTGTTCTCTTCCCACTGCCGCTTGCGGATCGCTTAATTTAAAATTGAAACGGTCGCGCTCGTCGCGGCGACAATCGAAATCTAGAAAGTCTCGGACTTCATCCATAAGCGCCCCGTCCTCCGAAATGACGGCACCACCCATGCCTCCGGTCGTTATCAGCTTGGTTGCGTAGAATGACAAGACTCCAACTCGGCCCGTACAACCAGCGGCGCGGCCGCCAGTTCGGGCACCCAATGCTTGGGCCGCGTCATCAATAATGGTCATGGATGCTTGAAGGGGTTTCGTATCCACCGGAATGCCGTACATGTGCGGCACGATTGCGAACTCGCAATCGGCACCGGCCAGCGCTTTAAGATCCACATTTGGATTCTGTGGAGCGCAGTCAAGGAGCGTACTTTGCGCGCCGATCATCGCCGCTGCGTTGCGCAGCGCCGAGCAGGCGTACGCGGGCATAGCGATGCGGCGGCCGCGGCCTCCTGAAACGTGCAGTGCAACAAACAACGCAGCCGTACCGCTCGAAACGAGAGCCGCGCCTCCTTCGGGAAGTCCCAACCACTGGCATAGTTCTTGTTCAAGAGCTTTGACGTGGGGGCCGCCCGCCACGTTGTTGGAAAGGATGGCGTCCGCCGCTGCTTGCGCCTCGGCCGGCCCCAACGTTGGGCGATTATGCGGGATCACAGTTCGATCGCTTCGCCCGCAGTGAAGGGCCGCTTTGCAGTGAGACCGAGAAGCAGATCGTAGAGGGCTGGGCCGATGCTTCCCGAGGGGTCGCGCCGCATCATAAGATTTTCGTCGTTAAACGGTTCACCAGCGGCGATCGCCTTGGCCGCCACAACGACGCGGCGAAACTCACCAATCTGCCGACGTTCTACCTCTGTGGGTCGTACCGTTTCATTGCCCAACATGGCATAAGAGGTGCGAATCGAAGCTACCCATGTCGCCAAGCTTTCCGGCGTTTCCGAAAACCAGTGGTCAGGCCCCGCGCTCTCGCGGTCTAACGTGAAGTGCTTTTCGAAGATTCTTGCGCCGAGGGCTACGGCAAGAGATGCCGCGGTTGTGCTTTCCGTGTGATCGGAAAAGCCCAACGTAAGATGTGGAAAGGCCCCGCGAAGCGTCGTAAGCTTGCGTAAATGGACATCCGAGGGGGGTGTCGGATACTGCGAGGTGCAGAGCAAGAGCGCAACCGGATAGCCATCGAAGCCGCCTACAGTTTCCAGTGAGGTGTAGACTTCGGCAAGATTCGACATGCCGCACGAAAGAATAAGCGGCAGTCCTGTTTGCGCATAGCTTCGAATCAGCGGCAGATTAACAAAATCATCAGAGCCCACTTTGATGGCCGGAACGCCAATCGCCAACAAAAGATCGAGGTCCGAACGATTTTGCGGCGTCGAAAAGAATAGAATATTTTCTTTTTCGCAGCGCTCTTTTATGTAATCCCACGCATGTTCCGGTAGCTCGTTTCGTTCAAACATCTCCCGCATGGATTCCGTAACCTCGCGGCCTTGCGAACGGTATGTGAATTGTTGCTGGCGATCGCCAACAAGTTCCGCGGCTTTGAAGGTTTGGAATTTTACGGCGTCGGCGCCCGCGGTCTTGGCGACGTGAATCATCTCAAGAGCAGTCGCGATGTCTCCGTTATGATTAATTCCTACTTCTGCGATGATAAAGGGTGGGTAGCATTCGCCGATCGGACGGCCCGCGATTGAAAACCCATGTGATTTCATGAGGCTCCACCGATTGTCGTTCGCGCGAGCATATACTCCGCCAGCGCAAGGTCCTCGGGAGTATCAATGTCGATGCTGCGCTCCCAAGGCATTTCATAAGCCGCGAGAGGGTAGGTGTAATACGTTCCTTCGCGACGTAGAGCGGCCACATCGCAAATTGTTACGGCCCCGTTGCTGCGCCGGACCGTCGGTGTAGAGGCTT
>JALYIF010000434.1 GCA_030775925.1 Vulcanimicrobiota bacterium
ATGTACATGCGATCCGTGCATCGTGTCGCTCGGCTGGCGTTAGGGCCGCCATCATTTCGTCCGTCACCGGCAACCAAGAACGCGGATCGTCTCCCAATGGATCGAGCAGTACCATGGCTGCAACGCGTTCGGGATGCTGTGCTGCATAGGCCATCGCAAGATAGCCGCCCCATGAATGGCCAATTAGATGCAAGCTCGAGAGATGCAAGGCGCCGCGCAACGCTTCCAGGTCTGCCACTTCACCATCGACCGTGAGTTGCAATGAATCCGCAGCGGCGCTTTTCGAAAGTCCGGTGCCGCGCTGATTGAGCACCACGATCCGCCGCGTACTACTCGCAAGCATGCCTGCCAACGGTGCAACGTAACGCGGCTCGTATCCCGGCCCCCCGGCAAGCAAGATCCACGGGCTTTTTCCGGAGCCATAGGTTTGATACACCAGCGTATGACCGTGCGAATGATAAGCGGAGACTCTAGGCGGCAGCGCCGTCGTCGCCGCAGCCAGCACGAAAGGTAAGATCAGCATTCACTCGCCTAGGGCGCGCGAGATACCTATTCCTTTTATGGAGCCGCATGTAAAAACAAGAGCGCTTATGCGCTCTTGTTCGAATGGTGGAGGATATCGGACTCGAACCGATGACCCCTTGCATGCCATGCAAGTGCTCTACCAGCTGAGCTAATCCCCCCGCTGCGACTCGCTCTGATTCAAGCTGCGAGGTGCGACTCCTTGGTGCGAGAATAGTCGCTATATTCCCCTCAGGGGCTGCACACGAACGGAGGTACTATGAAGTCACGTCTTGTTCTTGCATTGATACTGGGGCTCGCAATGATGTCCGCGGGAGCCGGCTCTAGCGCGCCAACGATTGTCTCGCCCGCCCAAGTCCACTGGATGCCAGGAACCGGTACGCTTGCCGGCATGCAGATGGCCGTGTTGTTTGGAAGTCCCGCAAAATCCGGGCCATTCACAATTCGTATCAAAGTCCCCGATGGCCTCAAGATGGCCAGCCACTTTCATGCTGGTACCGAGCGGGTAACGGTGATCTCCGGAACGTTCCTCGCCGGGGTCGGCGACACCATGGATGCAACAAAAATGATGACCTTTGGCCCAGGCACGTTCATCGTGATGCCGGCCAACGTCCATCACTACGCCTCAGTCAAAGGCGAGACGGTGGTTCAAGTCGAGGGCATGGGCCCGATGAGCATGGTGATGGTTAAAGCCAAGAAGTAGCGGTAACAAGCAAGTAAAAAAAAGCGCCGCGAATGCGGCGCTTTTCATTTTAAGATGTGGAGATGAGGAGACTCGAACTCCTGACATCCGCGTTGCAAACGCGGCGCTCTACCAGCTGAGCTACATCCCCGCGACTCGCGCTATACCAGGTCGGGTTTGGATTCCCTTGCGCGCCCCCTTGCGAAGGCGCGCTCATAGGCGGATAATCGTAACACACTTCATGCATCGCACAAAGGGCTGGACCGCAAGCCTCATTGGGCTCCTGAGCCTAACGGTGTTGCTATGGGCGTACCCCCAACCCGCGGGCGCCCAGAGCGCCTCCGCGTGCTGGGACCTCGCCTATGCTGCGATTCGCCATCGGGCTGCCGCTCCACATCCACCCTTCATCTTGTACGACGAAACCCAGGCGATTGTTCGAGACGGCTTGCCGCTGATGAGCGCTCGCGCCTCGATCGCTTACCGCGATGACGGTGTGGCCAGGATTTCGGACGAGCGCTTTTCCTTCAAACCGTATGTGTCGCGCTTTATGGAACCGGGTCCGCCGGAACTTGGTCCGTACGGGGGCCGTCGTTCAATCTGGCTGACGATTCAAGGCTTGGATCAATCCTTGCCCTTGATCGGCGAAGTCCGCTCTAACAATGGCCTCACGTGCACGAACGAGGGAGTCGAACGCTACAAGGATCACAGCGCGTATCATTTGTCATTCACAACCCAAGGAAAAGCGCGCCCCGCGCTGCGTACGCTCCTGGTCGACACCGCAAAGTCCGAGATTTGGAAAGTGGTGCTAAGCCAATATTTGCCGCTGCCCGGGACATCCATAGCCGCCCCGCCGCTGGTTACCTTTGAGATTGAACTTCAAGAGGCAAACCAATATCTGGTCGTGCAGCATGTTACATGGAAATATGAATTCCGCGAATATTCCCAGTGGTCCACGCTCTTCGGCGAATACTACTACAGCGACTTTCAATTCCCGGCGCAAATGCCGGTGACGCTCTTCCAGGATTAGAAAAAGATCCGGTGTAAACCGGATCTCTCTAATTGGTGGGCCAGCAGAGACTCGAACTCCGGACCCCTGCCTTATCAAGGCAGTGCTCTAACCAACTGAGCTACTGGCCCAACCCCAACAAGCAGAGATTGTAACCATTTAGCGTCCATAGGTCAATGCATCGGTGACTTGAACTTGTTGGCCGCCGTGGAATTGTGTCCAGTAATGAACGGAAACCCTACTCTTCCCGACGACCAAGGTCGCAGGCCAATCGGTACAGTAGTGCTTCATGGGCGCCACACCAGATGGCGGAGGAATCAGACACGTCGTGATTCGACCGTTAATACGCATCGGATACCCGACAAAAAATGACTGGATTTCGCCCGCGGCGTTTCGCACCGAGAGGTGCCCTTCGGCGTTTCCAATGCTGTAGGCTTGCAGCGTGCCGCGGGCAACACGAAGCGGCTGGTGGGCGGGAGGCGCGGGGAAAAAAGCCACAAGAAGCAGTGCGACCGCGATCTGTATCAAATCAATTCAATCCATTTCTTAACGATTTCATCATCCCGTTTCATTTGCTCCATCTGTAAGTCGCGGAACGCATTGGCCTCGCGCTGATTTTCTGCTTTGCATTGCATGTCGGTATCGAACGCAGCTTGCTGCACCGCAAGCAGCACTTGCTCCTGACGTTCCGGCGCAAAGAAATCGGTTCCCGGTCTTCCTTTCGCGTTGCGGCCGGCGGCCGGAAGCAGTGGCGTGCGGACGAGCATTATTCCGTAACGCTCGTAATGAATTTCTTGGTGATCTGGTTATCCGCTTTGCGCTGTTCCATGTCGAGATCGCGTAATGAATTCATCTCGCGCATTTTTTCTGATTTTTCGTCCATCATCTCGTCAAAATACATGGACTGCCATTGCATCATCGACTGATGACGCATGTTTTCGTTCATGAGCGCGAGGTTATCCAGTTCCGATTTTTGGTTCAGCAAACTGGCGCCGGCATTGGCTAGATTTCCCGCGGTTGTGTTCCCATTCTGTCCTTGGAGCCCGCCGAGCAGTCCGGCTGCGGCCCCAACGGGACCTCCGGTGAGAAAACCAACGGCCCCACCCGCAAGTGCGTTAATAAAATTTGACATGTCGTTTGTCTCCTATCGGGGCCCAGCGTTAGCCGGGATGTGTGGAAAGAGGGTGCTAGTCGTCGGTGCTGATCATGCCGGCAAACGAAGAAGCACTGGTCGAGTGCGAAAAGCTGCGCGGTTGGAACGCTTTGCTTTGCGACAGCGCCTGCAGTTGGTTGGTTTGGAAGATTTCTTGGGGGAGGTCGGCGATTGCGTGCTGCTTCGCATCAGCGGCCAGGGGCTGGCTCTGGGGACCGGCCGTCATGGTGTGCGGCTGGGGTCCCCCGAGGCGAGCAAAGTGGCGCAACACGGAGTCGGCATACCCAAGCGCCTTACCGCCCCCCCAATCGGTCGTGGTGCCGGTCGCATTCGGGCTCCCGGCATTATAGGCCGAGAGCGCCTTGTGAATATTGCCGCCGTACTGTTTAAGGAGACCAGAAATCATGGTGGCGGCATACTCAGCGTTCTTAGCTGGATTCATGGCGGCAGCCGATCTGGCGAATGCGTGCCAGCGATCGTCAATTTGAAAGACCCCATGGCCGTGGCCACCGTCACCCAAAATGTTGCGGCCCGAGTTGCTGCCGGGCCCGCCGGTCTCTTGGGCCGCGACGGCGGCCAGCAGGCGCGGGTCGAGCCCATGGCGCTCGGCGGCGGCTGCAATCTCTCCAGCATAGGCTACGCCCTCTTGGGCCAGCTGGCTTTGGAGGTGCGTGGTGTTTGAGGCGATCGTATTCATAATGCCCTCACGGATCGTGTTCTTACAGGCCTATTCACGAGAGGGCGGCGTTTGACAAGAGCGAGACGGGGGTCTACAATGATTCGGGTTTCGTAGGGCCTCTGCTCAGGGGGCCCTGCTCTATGTTATGG
>JALYIF010000435.1 GCA_030775925.1 Vulcanimicrobiota bacterium
TCATCCCCCGCTTCAAACGCGAGTTGCGCCGCGCGCAGATGATACCAGGAACGATCGTACGCCGGTTCATACAGATCGGCATCGATCCGCGGAATAATCCGGTCGAGTAGCGCGCGACCTTCGGCAAGCTTTCCCGTAAGCTCGTCGTACCGCACTTGCACGGCGTCCCAACCAGCGTTCCTTGCGCGAGCCGAAGGCGGGCGGCTCAAAATGGACTCGGCAGAATTGTAGTTGCCCATCTCCATCAGGATCGAGGCTTCTTGCGGCAGCGCGAGCGGATTGCGCTCGGCAGCATAGGCACGCCTTTCAGAAAGTAATGCGGCCTTAAAATTATGATAATTGAGATAGGCAGATGCCAGTGCCATGCGCGCACCGGTATTTAATTGGGGCTGAATAGCAATCGATTGTTCGGCCATCGCCTGCGCGCGTGCGACATCCCCGATGTCGCCTTGTTCGCGAAAACGCTGAAGGTACTGCGCTGCAAGGGATCGCCGGAAGATTTGGTCTTGTTTGTTTTGCTGGACGATCCGCTCTTCCAGAGCGATAGTCTTACTACGGCCGAGATAATCTGCAAGCACGGGCGCGGGAGTCGGAACCCCGGCCGGCGCGGGCCCATTAAACACCGTGATTAACGGCCAAACGGCGAGCGCGATAATCGCGCCCGCCGTCAGGACCAACGACGTACTTAGTCGCATGTAATTCCGGGTTTAGACCGGAGGATCAACGAACGGGAAGGGGCCGTTGTTGGCGTTTTGCGGGCCCACGTTATCGGTAGTCAAGCACGGCGACTCCTTGCCGTCGTCGGGCACGACGCCAAGCTTGGCAAGCGTGTTTCCAAAGACGACGCCGAGATCGAGATCGACGGCATCATCATTGAGTGCGCGGCCGCCAAACTTGCTTCCGGTTGCGCCACCGCTTTCCACACCGAGGTAGGAAGCCGTCGCGACGTTTTGCGAGAGGTCTACGACCATCTCATCGGTGCCGAGAATCGACGTGACGGTTGACGAAGTCGCCGCGTCACGCTTGGCTACGGTCGTCATGAAGTTCGACACGTTCGCAGTTAGCGTGGCATCCGCGTAGGGTTCGCTGCGATTCGTGCTATCGTGAGCCGTAAAGACCTCGAGCCCTTCTTTTACGGCAGGCCGCGCAAAGAGTTCGACTTGTTGATAGATACCGGGTTGCACGCCTGGAAAAAGCGTACCGGGGCTGTTGTTGCTGCCGCACGCAGCGAAGCCGAATACGACCCCCGCCAACGATGCGCCAATCAGATACTGTTTCATTGCATTTCTCCTAAGTTCCGGTCGGCGTTGAAGTGGTTGCCCAAACGCCGATCTTCCCTGCTGCCTGCCCACCTGGCAGTAGCAGTGCCTTGGGAACCGATATCACAAAAGACTCGACATCGAAGGGCGTCAGCGTATTGCTCGCCATTTGAATGTTGCAGCCAAGCGCGCTTGCGGTTCCATACGAAGCTCCGGTGACGTCTTTAACGGGCGTTGCTGCGGTCGGGAAATTAAATGACCCGAACTTTGGCACGGTCTGCGGGCTCGCGTCCTTTTGCGGGTTCTTGTAGTCGCGGTCCGGGATGATTTTGAACAGTGCCGGCAAGTCGATATAGAACGGATCGTGGCGCGACCCGACAAACACCTTAACGCCGTTGGCGAAAGTGGTGGTTGTGCCATATGGCGTCGTCCCCGTTGAAGCCACCAAGGTATTGTTGGTCGACACTTCGTTGGGTGCTGCCGGGCCGTAGACCGTAAAGGTCGGACTCGTGCTTGCCGTATTGGCCTTCATTTGAATAACCATGTGCTCTTTGTAATCTGGTGTTCCATTGCCGTACCCGGTTGCGAGTTTAAATTGATACAGCACATTTGGATCGAATGTCGGATTGCTCGGACAACCCGCGCCGATGAGCGGGCAGAAGTCCATTACAAAGACGACATTTCCGGGCGTTCCCGTGTCGGGGAAGACATATTGATCGGTGATATCTTCCATTGGGTTGTTGATCACGGTCGGGGAGTCTTGGTGATCCGAACTGCGCGCCGCGTGACTCGAATAGAACGAGAACGTTAGGACGAGAACAGAAACGGCCACGAATCCCGCGAGCGTGCGCAAGAAGTTCTTCATGGTAGTTGCTCCATTAAGGGTGACTTGGCTTGTAGTGGCCGAGTCGAGAGAAAGATCCAGACAAACACGGCAAGCAGGCTTCCTACGAGCACGCCGCTTACGGAAAGATCTGAGATCGGCGGTTTCCAACCGAGCACTTGGGAGAGCTCGTACGCCGCAACCGCTACGGCGAAAATTGTGACGGACCAGATCCACACGCGCATAACGTGAGGCAGCCGTCCAGCGCGATACGATACCATGCGGTGGATCAGCACCGAATCAATCGTATCAGTCGTAATCATGCCCGCACAGAACATCGAACCAACGATGAGCGCACCCATAACGCCTGCATCGGCGCCGAAGGCTACGGCATAGGCAGCGACTTGGCTTGAAGTTTCAAAGCCAAATCCAAAAAGAAGGCCGACGGGAATGGCGAGCCAAGGGCTCTGTCCATCGCGTAGAAATTTCGGTAACAGGCGTGTTTTCGCGCCTACGATGCGGTCCGTCTGCCCGGATGCTAACTGTCGCAGATTCATGCCGGCGATGATGAGCAGCACGGTGATACTGATCCACGTGCCGACCGTTTCCACAATAGCAGCGTGCGCCGAGAAGCGCGAGCCCAAGTATCCAACCAAAATTGCAATCGCCAAAACCATAACCGTGTGGCCGCCCGCAAATAGCGTCCCAACGAACCGGCTTAGTAAAGGCTTTTCCTCAATCGAGTTGCGCGTGAGATTGTCGATGGCCGCCAGGTGGTCCGGGTCCGCACCGTGACGCAAACCGAGCGCAAAGACGGTAAAGGCGCTTGTAAAAATCATGCGGTCTGGGTCCGCGGGGCGTGCGTATGGTGCGCGCTAAAGGCATACGCGGCGATCGCCGACAGCGCAAGCGCGGCGACGACGAAGGGACTGGCATGAATTCCGACTTGTACGAAGCCTTGGCCGAGCAAAACCGAGCCGATGATGCAAATTAGCGCAGCGGACGCCAGCGGGCCAAACCGAACCACACGCTCATACTTTGCATTACTAGCAATCCAGGCTGCGCCTTTTACCACCGCCAAGCCGAGGCCCGTTAACACCGAGGCAAGACCAAGCCCAAAGATCACAATCAACAACAGGCCGTAGCCAATACGATGTGAATTCACCGCCGCAATGAGCAGAATGATCGCAGCGGGGCATGGGGCGATTCCGCCGCTCATCGCTGCCCAAATCGCGCTGCCAAAATTTAAAGGCTGCGTTCCGGGCATCGCGTGCGTGTGCGTGCTGCCACCGTGCGTATGGGTAAGATCACTGTTGAGGTCATGCGAATGGTCGTGCCCGTGGGCGTGCAGATCCAGATGTTGTCCATGCGGATGTTCGTGCGCATGTGGCGCCGCGCCCGGATGAACGTGCGCGTGCTCGTGTGCGAAGGGCCGCACGCCGCGAACGTAACGTGCGAGGGAACGCCCTCCGATAATTGCGATCGCGACACCGGAAACCAGCGTAATCCAGGGGTAGATTGTTTCGGGCACAAACCCCGTTACGAAAAACAACACAACGCCAAGAAGAATCACACCGATCGTATGCGCGAAGGTCAACGAAGCGGCGAGAATTGCGGCTTGCTTGTTCGTAGCGCGCGCACCAACCAGAGTAAATGCAAGCAGCGCCTTCCCGTGTCCGGGCTCGATCGCATGAAGCGCTCCGAAGCCAAAAGCGGCAAGAATGGTGATTAAAATCCACAACGGGCCTTGATCGGCCCTCAAAAACATCTCGGATAGCATGGTCTGACTGACGATCGATGATGAACTTTGCTGCTGCGGCACGGCGGTCGAACCGGTTTCAATATGGGAAACCACACCAGCACTACTAAGGTTGAAAGACGCCGTGGTGGTCGTGCGCGGGGAGCCGATTAATGCACTAGGATAGACTTGCAATTCATGCGTCGGTTCGGTCTGCGGCGCAACGACAATATCTTTCCAGCCGATACGGCGGTCTTCATAGACATGATCGGCGATGACGATGTGTTGAGCATTTCTACTGCCGCGAAGATCCGCTCGCAATTCCGCAGTCCAGTACAGGATTGGGAGGCCGCCGGCGCCGGGGCGAGTGCGAGCTTGGGGTGCCACTGCATAGAGGCCGATCGGACGACCATCGACGCTGACTTGTAGCCCGTTGAGGACTACCTTGCTCTCGGCATCAGCCCAACTTTGCATCGTCTGCGCGTTCCAGCGGCCACCCGGGGCGCGATCGCGCATAATTTGAAATGTTGGGATCTCGGCGATATCCAGGATGTAGCGCACGCGCAGAGCATCATGCGTTGCCGACACCTTCGCCAGGTGATTGATCGTGAAATTTCCCAACGGATGAGCCTGAGCTTGGGAACCACATACAATAGCCAAGAGCGCAACGAGAAGGATGGACGATCGTAGCAGTCGCGTGGCATTCTCCCCGTGCAGCTTTGGCTAATATCGCTACAACGAGCTCCGGCGCTTCTTGGATTGCCCCCGGGCGGCCAATCAAGTCCGCATTAGCAAGCGAGCCATCTCTCACTAAA